>DATILK010000122.1:0-6040 GCA_035476555.1 Chthoniobacterales bacterium
AACATCTACACGCAACGCAATTACGGTTTCTCGACCGAGCTCCGGACACAGGTCGCTCCGTTTACGGCGGTGAGTCTCGGATACCGGCTGGAGGACGTCGAGCTGTTCAACATTTCGCCCGCCGCCTCGAGCCAGATCTTGATCGAACAAGGAACAACGACCAAGAGCCAGATCACGCTCGGGATCGCGAACGACACGCGTGACAATCCGTTTCTCACCCGCACTGGCCATCGGGTCACCTTCACTCCGTACGTGGCCGGCGGATTTCTCGGCGGCAACGAGCAGATCGTCGGTGTCACGCTCGAGGCGCGGCAATATTTCCGCCTCTATAAGGATTCGATTCTGTTGTTGAGCGGATCCGCCGCATCCGTGGACACCTGGGGCGACGGCACGTTCGTCCATATTTACGACCGATTGTTCCTCGGTGGTTCAAACGACTTGCGCGGTTTTAGTTTCCGCGATGTAAGTCCGCGCGATATCAACGGAGAGCCCTTGGGCGGCCAGAGCATGGCGGCCTTCACAATTGAATACACGATGCCGATCATCGAGAAAGCGCGCTTCGCCGTCTTTTTCGACGGCGGTTTCGTGAACCGTAGGGCCTGGGATTTCGACACGAAGGACTACGTGGACGACGTCGGCATCGGTTTGCGCCTCGATCTTCCCATCGGGCCGTTGCGGATCGATTACGGCATCCCGATCGAGAAAGGGCCGTATAAAGACGCCGGTAGCGGGAAGTTCAACTTCAACGTCGGCTACCAATTTTGAACGAAGAAAGGGGGTTGCAGTCTAACCCCTCCTCTGCGACCTGTAACACCTTTCCTATGAAAAAGTTTCTTCTTCTCACGGCGGCGGCGGCCCTGGTTCTTCCTGCCGCCGGCTATGCTCAAGGCACTCTTAAAGTCGGCACTGTCGACATGAACCGCGCGTTCAAGGAGTACAACAAAACCAAGGACTCCGAGAAAAAAATCAACGAAGCCAAGGACGCGGCGAAAAAGGAATACGACGATCGCGCGGAGAACTACAAGAAGGCCCTCGACGAAATCAACAAGCTTAACCAGCAGCTCGATTCGCCGGCCCTGAGCGCGGACAAGAAAACGTCCATGGCCAAGGATCGTGACGACAAGATCGCGAACATCAAGAACATGGAGCGTGAGATTAACGAGTTCCGTCAGACCCGCGAACGGCAGTTGCAGGAACAGGCGATGCGGATGCGCGAGAACATCGTGAAAGAAATCACGGACGTGATCATGGAACGCGTTAAATCCAGCAACTACGATCTCGTCTTCGATAAGACCGGCCCGAGCATGAACGGCGTGAACGTCGTTCTTTATTCGAAGGACAACATGGATTTTACGACCGACATCATTACCGCGTTGAACAAGAAACCGGTCACGACCACGACGGAGAAACCCGCCACGAGTCCGGCCGCCGCGACGACGACTGCGCCGGCCACTACCCCAAAGAAGCCGTAACCCGTCTCTAAAATTTTCGGCGAGAAAACACGCGGCAATCCCGCGTGTTTTTTCTTTCCGCCGTTCTCAGTGAAAACGATTCCGCGATTTGCAGTGTTGCTGGCTTCGTTCCTTTCGATTGTCAGCACGTTTGCCGCGGCTCTGTGGGAATCGACCGTCACCGCCTCTTCGCCGCCAGTGTTCCCCAATCCCCGGCCGATGCATTCCCGTTACGGATTCGGCTGGAGCGGATTTCCGTGCGCGACCGCGGAAATCAAACTGGATAAGGCCGGCGGCAATCGTCTCCAGCTCGATCTCACCACGCGAACCACTGGTCTCGCCCGGACGCTGTGGAAATTTGATGCGACCGGCACTTCCCTCGTGGACGCTTCGACGCTGCGTCCGATTTCCGTCCGACAAGTTGAAAACGATCGCGGTGCAAAAATCATCACCGATCTGACGTTCAATTCGGCGGGCGTCGTTTCGAAGGTGACGGAAACGCCGCGCAACGAAACGAAGGTTCGTCGTTTCGATTTCCCGCGCTTGTTCGATCTGCAGTCGGCGATGCTTTATTTGCGCAGTCAGTCGCTTCAGGACCGGAGCGTCCAGCGGATCGTTGTTTATTCCGCGACGGCGCCGTATCTCGCTACCGTCACCGTCGAGGGCCGCGAGCGGATCACCGTTCCCGCCGGGACCTACAACGCGATCAAATTCGATTTGCAGTTGAACCGGATCAAGAACGGCGAGCTCCAGCCCCACCGGAAATTTCGCCGCGCGACCGCCTGGCTCTCCGACGATCCCGACCGGCTCCTGCTAAGAATCGAAGCGCAGGTTTTCATCGGCAGCGTTGTCTGCGAGTTGCAGTCGGTCGATTTCGAGAACGAAAAAAAAGTCGCGCCGTTGAATTAGCGCGGAAGGTAAATCGGTTCGCGCGGTTCCCAGAAACGCCGGTGAAATCGGCGCGGGCCGGTCACGCGTTGTTCCGGCAGCAGGCTTAGCGACGCGAGCGTTTCCACGTCGAACCGTCCGCTCGGCTCCAGGCCGAAACGCGCCTGATAATTTCGCAGGGCGAAATTCATGGCGGGGCCATAGAGTCCATCGATCGGTTCGCGGTAATACCCGAGTCGCGTCAGGCGCATTTGCGCGCGCGCAACGATGTCTTGCTGGACCTGCGGCGGCGCGGCTTCGTACGGCGTGCCGCCGAAAATACTCGTGCTCTGGACGCGTGGTGGCGGCGGTGGTTCTGGCGCGTTCTCGTCGTCTTCTTGCAGTCGCGGCGCCGGCGTCGTTCTCGGCGCGGGCGTTGGATTCACATAATCGGGCGGCGGTGGTCCGGGCGTGTTCCGAGGACGAGGTGCGGGAGTCGATGCCGGTTTCGAACTGAGTCCGAGCGAACGCAACGTCTCCGCGTTCAGCTCGCCGTTAATCTGAAGGCCGTTGCGGATCTGGTAACGGCGAATCGCCGCTGTGGTATCCGCGTCCTTCTGGCCGTTGATGTCGCCGTAATAAAAACCTTCGTCCTTTAGTTTTTGCTGCGCGGATTGGACCGCCGGATCGGCCCAGGCCAGAGACCAGCCGGCGAAAAAAATCAGGGCGGTAACCAACAGTTTTCGATTCATCGAGACCCGGATCTTGGACGCCCCTGCGATCCTGGTATTCATCGCGCCGGAAGATCTACTGCCATCGGTGTCTCTTTTCCGAGAAGCGCATCGCGGTATTGCAAAATTCCCTCCGCGATCCCGATCGCCATTTGTTCGCGGTAATCGGTGTTCGCGAGCTTCACTGCTTCATCTTTGTTGGTCAGGAAGCCGCCCTCCACGAGCACGGCCGGATGTCGCACGTTGGCAATCACGTAGAACTGTTGGGGCCGTGTCCCGCGATTTGCGGCCTGCGTCCGCGCGACGAGCGATTCCTGGATCGAAGTCGCGAGGCTCTGGCTCTCTAGATTTGGCGGCTCCGAGGATGTCCGCTGCAGGAATGGCAGCCACGAAGCGACCCGCTCCGGAAACGAAATCGGATGCGCGGCGTAATAGGTCTCGACGCCATTCGCCGCCGTGCGCCCCGCGTCGTCGAAATGAATGCTCACGAAAACAGATTCCGGCTGGTTGTTCGCCATCGTCGAGCGATCCTGCAGCGAAACGTACATATCGTCGGCGCGGGTCAGGGCGACGACGAGCCCCCGTTCCTGGAGCAGACGCTCGACGCGATGCGCGACGTCGAGCGTGACATCTTTTTCGACCATCCCATTTTTGATCGTTCCGGAATCCTGTCCGCCGTGTCCGGCGTCAATCACGACGAGCGCGAACGGCGCGTTCTGCGGCGGTGCCGGCTCGAGGCGAGTCAGCGACCGCGGGATCGCCGTGACCTGAAGCCAAATGAATGAGACGGCCATGAGCAGCAGTCCGATCCAGGCCAGGCCCGATCGTTCGCGTGTCCCTGTGCGCCGACGCCGCCCCCACATAAATCCCTGTTACTCCCCGAGTGCCGATCGAATCTCTGTCTCATTTAATGTTCGGTAGCGGATCGCGCTGCGGTCGCCACGATCCAAGACTGCCGCTTCGATTCCGGCTGCGCGCAATCGTTCCTTTCGTTCGGCGACAATCTTGTCGCGCGCCGGCAATTCGTTCACGCCGTCATCGCCGAGCGCGAGACGCCCGACTGTCCAGGCGTCGAGACTCAGCCTCAACGCCCGTTCAAACGTGGCGCCGGCCGAATGCTCGGCGGCTAGATATTTTTCCATCAACTCCGTCGACTGCTTTGTCCCGCTGAGGGCGCCGAAATCCTGCCGGGTCTGCGCAAACGTTGCGTTGTTGGTCGCGATTGCGCCGTCGTAATCCAGGCGCAGAAACAAATCGTTTTCCTGTTTCGCGCCGATCTCTGCGAACAAAAGTCGCGCCAGGTAGGGCGCGCCGTAAACTTGTTCGAACGCCGTTTTCAAAACCGGGCTGAGCGAATAATGCGCGAGCCGCCGCAACGACACGTCCGCCGCCGAGCGCGTGAATCCTTCCGTGCTCGCCAGCTCGATCGCCGCCATCCGGAGCCGCTCGATATCGCCTGGATGTCCGATCGCGCCCAACGCGATGCGATCGTAAATCTCGAAAAGTTTCTGCCGCGTTTTCCCGAGGGTGAGGAAAAGGATCCCGTCGCGATAACCCAGCGCCACGATCGGGCTGCCGCTGGCCAGCTGCGTCTCGATGTATTCCGCGCGGTTCGCGATCGCTTCCACCCAACGATATGGCTCTTCGATCATGCCACGCTCCGTTTGAAGACCGCCGCGATTTTTTTCTCGGGCAACGTCGTGATGCCGTCGCGCGAAACGATTTTGATTACCGGAAAAATTTTCGCGTTTCGATCCACCCCGCCCGTCGCCGTGTCCGATTCCGCCGCGGTGTCGAGCGCGCGCAGGGCGACTGTGACCGCTTCGTCTTCGCTCAATTTCGCGAGCTGCTTTTTCCCCCAATTGTTTTCGTAATGGAGAATGCCGCGCACGGCCGGGGAACCGGAGCCGGTGGCCGCGTAATCCGCGACCTCAAATTGCGCTCCCATCGCGTCGTAAAAATAAAGTCTCGCCGATGGCTCGGAGTTCTCATCGTAGGTCGCGAAGATCGGCACGACGACGCCGACGCCCTGGAGGACGAACCCGAAATTATCGCGGAGCAATTTCGAGAGCGCGCGCACTTTTCCGTCCACGCTCATTTCCTGCAGTTGAGTGCGCCGGAAAAACTGGAAAGAATGCTCAAGGACACGCGCCATTTCCCAAGCCGTTGCCGGAACTCCCGCGATGGCCATGATCGAATGCCGATCGATTTCCAGAACTTTATCGGCGCGATCGTAGACGACGGTGTTGCCCGCGGTCGCGCGCCGGTCGCCCGCCACGAGAACGCCGCCCTGGAATTTGAAAGCGAGAATCGTCGTCGCCTGCGTCTGCGGAATATTGGACGCCGACGCGGATGTCGTTATCGGACCTATTTGGCCGACCGGCCCCATATGTCCCGTTCGCCGGAGCAATCCGACAAAATCTTCAGCTCCGCCGGCGGGCGCGTCCATCACTGGCCGGTGCGTTGGCGGTAACGCTTCGACTGGTTCGGATCCACCTTGCGCATCTTTTTGAGCAGGTCCCGCGTGTCCGGCCGCGAGATGTCGGGCGAGCGAGGACCGTCGCCGTCCCCCTGCTTCGGCCCCCAGGGCATGGGCGGCTTTTGCACGCGCTCAGGCATGCGAAAAAGGTTAGGGATAAATCCTTGAAAGGCAAGCTGAGCGCCTTCCCGCACGCTTGCCTCGGCCGCGCCTAAATGCCAGAGTGCCAGCCCATGCATCGCTCGGCCGTCGCATCGTTGACCTTGCTCAGCGCCCTAATGCTTTGTGCGCGCGCGCCCGCGCAAACCTTTGCCGGCAACGACAAGACCGAGAAGATGCTCGAGGCGTTGAGCAAGAAGATCGACGAGCAGAACGCGAAGATCGATACGCTTTCGCAACAGATCCTGAAACTGGAGCAGCAAGTTTCCAAAAATACGCGACCCGGCGTGATCATCGGTGAAACGCCTTCGCCTTCGCCGGCGACGAGCAGCGCGGCGACGACCGCAGAGGCG
>DATILK010000123.1:0-2024 GCA_035476555.1 Chthoniobacterales bacterium
ACACCAACGGCGCCGTCACGCTCTGCCGCGCCGGTCACGACGCGCCGATCGTGTTCGATCACGAAACGAAAATTGCCGCGCCGGTGAAGCCGCCGGGAATGGTCGTGGGAATTGACAGTGGAAGCGTGTTCGATAGGATTACGGGCGACTTTCCCCTCTCGCTTAAACGCCACGATTGCCTGCTTCTTTACACCGACGGCGTCACCGAAGCGCTGGACGCGAACGGAGACGAATTTGGCCCTGAACGGATGATCGAATGCGTGCGAACGAGCGCGCCGGAGGGAGCGCCCGCGATGATCACGCGGATCATTGACGAGCTGCGCGCCTTCGTGGGAGTGCAGCCGCAGAACGACGACATCACTTTGATTGCCATTCGCAAGACATGAGAAAAATTCCGGTAAACGAACCTGAGGCGGAGAAAAAAAATTCTGACGCCACGCAGAAGAACGACGCGGCCCAGCCGGCAGCACCGCCCGAAGATGATTCCGAGGGTTTGCAGGCGGACCTGGATCGGTTCCGCGATCTCGCGCTCCGCAGCCAGGCCGATTTTGAGAATTACAAAAAGCGCGCGGCCCGCGAAAAAGAAGAAGCGATCAAGTACGCCAACAGCTCGCTGCTCGAGAAACTGATCGCCATTGTCGACAACTTCGAGCTCGGCCTGGAAGCGGCGCGCGCCGAAGGCGAAAAGTCGCCGATCTTTTCCGGGATGAGCATGGTGCTCAAACAGCTCAGCGATTTTCTGGCGGAGAACGGCCTGCAGCCGATCGACGCGACCGGCACAAAATTCGATCCGAACCTGCACGAAGCGATCGCGCATGAGCCGAGCAATAGAGTTCCCGAAGGCACCGTGATTCGCCAGATGCGACGCGGTTACAAAATGAAAGACCGGTTGCTGCGACCGTCGAGCGTGGTCGTTTCGAGCGGCTCATAGGTCACACGACCTATTACGACCCATGCCTACTGAGAAGCGCGATTACTACGAAATCCTTTCGGTCTCCCGGAGCGCGACCGAAGAGGAAGTGAAGCGCGCGTATCGCAAGCTCGCGGTCAAATATCACCCGGACAAAAATCCGGACGACCCGCACGCGGAGGAAAAATTCAAAGAGCTTGGCGAAGCCTACGACGTCCTTATGGATACCGATAAGCGCGCGGCCTACGATCGTTTCGGCCACGCCGCCTTCAGTCAGGGAATGGGACGTGGCGGCGGTTTCCACGATCCGTTCGATATTTTCCGGGAAGTCTTCAGCGGCGCCGGCGGCGGAATTTTCGAAACGTTTTTCGGCGGCGGGGCGTCGGTCGATCGTGAAGGCCGGCAACGCGGTTCGGATTTGCGCTACGACATGCAGATCACGCTCGAAGAAGCGGCTTTCGGCGTCGACAAGGAGATCGAGGTCCGCAAGCTCGACACCTGCGCGAAATGCGGCGGCCAGGGCGCAGAGCCCGGCTCGCGCACGATCAATTGCCCTAGCTGCGGCGGGCGCGGGCAGGTCATTAGTTCGCGCGGTTTTTTCCAAGTGTCGCAAACGTGTCCGCGCTGTCGCGGGGTGGGGCAGATCGTCGAAAAGCCGTGTCGCGCCTGCGACGGCGAAGGTCGCGCGGAAAACACGAGCCGCATCAAATTGAAAATTCCGGCGGGCATCGCCGATGGTTCGCGGTTGCGTTCGTCAGGCAATGGCGAGGCGGGAATTCGCGGCGGCCCCGCCGGCGATCTTTACGTTGTCATTCACATCAAGGAGCACCCGATTTTTCAGCGCGAAGACGACAATCTCTATTGCGAGGTGCCGGTATCGTTCAGCCTGGCGGCGCTTGGCGGCGAAATCCCGGTGCCGACCCTTGAAGGCAAAGCAAACCTCAAAGTGCCAGCCGGAACCCAAAGCGGGCAGGTTTTCAAACTTCGCGGGAAAGGCGTCGCCAACGTGAACGCGCGCGATCGCGGCGATCTCTTCGCGCGCCTGCTCGTCGAAGTGCCGACGCGCCTCAACGGCGAGCAACGTCAGAAGCTCGAGGAATTCGCTTCGCTCTGC
>DATILK010000124.1:0-7508 GCA_035476555.1 Chthoniobacterales bacterium
CCGAACCCTCGCGTTCTCGTAAACAATCTCCGGTTTGTAATCGCCGAGCCGATCGATCTTGTGCGCGACCTTGTCGAAATTTTCCTGCCTAACGACTACTCGAATTAGTTCTTCGCCGCCTAACCGTACTCCATCGCGCTCGATCGTCGCCGTCGGTCGCTTCGAATACGAGAACGGATCAAAGGACAATTCAACGTTGGACGTTGGACGTTGGACGTTGGACGTTTTCCCGATCATCTCCACCAGCGCTTTCGCCACCGGAATCTCATGAATGCTGTCCTCGGTCAGCGAAACGCGGATCGTGTCGCCGATCCCATCCCGCAAGAGCGATCCAATTCCGATCGCACTCTTGATCCGCGCATCCTCACCTTCGCCGGCCTCAGTCACGCCGAGATGGATCGGATAATTCCAGTCCTCTCCTTCCTCGCGCAGGCGCGCAACGAGCAGCCGATAAGCCGCGATCATCACCTTGGGATTGCTCGACTTCATCGAGAAGACGAACGCGTGGTAATCGAGATCGCGCGCGATCCGCGCAAATTCGAGCGCGCTTTCCACCATCCCGAGCGGCGTGTCGCCGTAACGATTCATGATCCGGTCCGAGAGCGATCCGTGGTTCGTCCCGATCCGCATCGCGCGTCCGAGCTCCTTGCAAAGCTTCACCAACGGCGAGAACCGCTGGCGAATCCGTTCCAGCTCCGCCGCGTATTGCTCGTCCGTGTATTCGAGGATCTTGAATTTCTTCGAGTCGGCGTAGTTCCCGGGATTGATCCGAACTTTTTCCACCCATCTCGCCGCTTCCATGGCGGCTTCCGGTTTAAAATGAATGTCGGCGACGATCGGCACTTCACAGCCGCGCTCGCGCAAGCCGCGCACGATGTTCTGCAAATTCGCCGCGTCTTTTACCGTCGGCGCGGTGATCCGAACGATCTCGCAACCGACTTGCGCCAATTCAATCGTCTGCGCAATCGACGCCTCCGTATCCATCGTGTCGCACGTGATCATCGACTGGACGCGAATCGGATTGGCGCCGCCGATACCGACGCGACCCACCATCACCTCGCGAGTGACGCGGCGCTCGTATTCGTATGGATTTTCGCAGTAGTTCACGCTGCCGGTTCGACGAGCACCGCCGTTCCGTAACAAAGAACCTCCGTCACGCCCTGCATGATTTCCGTCGCGTCATAACGCAGGCCAATCACTGCATTCGCGCCGAGCGCGCGCGCGTGTTCGAGCATGCGATCGAGCGCATCGCGCCGCGTTTGCTCGCAGAGATCGGTGAAGATCGAAATGTTTCCGCCGACGAGCGTCTGCAATCCCGCGCCGATGGTTCCGAAAATTGAGCGCGAGCGGACAATAATTCCTCGCACTACTCCGAATGTTTTCACGGTGCGATAGCCGTCGAGCGCGAAAGCGGTGGTTGTCATGGTTGGATCCATGAGCGGAGCATCGGCTCAGTCGCGGGAGAATTCCAGCCGCCAGTCTGTTACGGCGCGGGCGATGATTCCGTCTTTGCGGGCGGCGTCTTCGCCGGCGATCTGCGGTCGCTATTTTTCCCGAACAGATCGCCGATGTCGAAGAAGCTAATGTAAAGCATGTAGCCGATGATAAGAGTGGCGCACGCGGTCTGGACCCATTCGAGGATTTTCATGTTCACCGGCTTGCGGCGCACGCCCTCGATGATCGCAAGAACGATGTGTCCGCCATCGAGCACCGGAATCGGCAGCATGTTCAAGATGGCGAGATTGACGTTGAGGATCACGCTGAACCAGAGAGCGAGCTTCCAGCCGTTGTCGCCCTCGAACAGCATATAATAAATGCGCACGATCATGACCGGCCCGCTCATGTGCTGGAGTTTCACGTCGGATTTCGGCGAGGCGACGGCGCCGATCGTCTGGAGCGTGCTCGTGATGCTGTTGTAAACCTGCTCGACTGGATCCGGATGCGAGAGCGAAAGCTGCCCGCCCGTTTCCCAACTAATGCCGACGCGCGGCTTCGTCACGCCCTGCGATTCCAACGGCATCGGCCGCATTTTCAATTGCAACATTTCCGATCCGCGGCGCACGTCGAGAGCCAGCTCGTCGGTCGGATGTTTCTCGATTTCATCGACGAGACTGAGAGCGTTAAAGATGGGGCTCCCATTCACGGCGGTAACGATGTCGCCGACTTTGACGCCCGCCTTTTCCGCGGGTGAATTCTTCTCGATCCCGTCCACCAACGGCGTCACGGCCGGCTGGATTCCCACCTGCCGTGTGCTCTTGCGTCGCCAGCCACTCGTCTCCGCGATCAGCGGCACGACCTCGAGTGTCATTACTTTGCCGTTGCGCTCGATCTTGAAGGGAATCGTCGGGCCTTCGCTGCGGACGACGTTCCAGACCACGC
This sequence comes from Chthoniobacterales bacterium, assembly GCA_035476555.1. GTDB lineage: Bacteria > Verrucomicrobiota > Verrucomicrobiia > Chthoniobacterales > UBA10450 > AV80. The sequence continues at coordinate 2,380 of DATILK010000124.1, forward strand.
TGTCGTTCATCCCGAAAAACCTCGTGACCGGACGGCCATCGATCTCGAGAATCTTGTCGCCCGGCTGCAACCCGGCCTTCGCCGCAGTCGAATCTTTCTGCACGTAACCGATCACCGTCGTCAGGTCCGACTCGCTCACCGGGTGTCCGACGGCCCAGACGACGCAGGCAAAAAACAACGCGAGCAGGACGCTGAAAAGCGGGCCGGCCACCGCGACGATGATTTTGTCGAGCGCGGAAATCTTCGGTAACACAGCGCGATCGAGGTCGGCCTTGCCCTCGATCATGTCCATCGGCGCGAGCTGCGGCAATTTCACGAACCCGCCGAACGGGAGCGAGCCTAACGAGTACTGGACGCCGTTGATTGTCTTTTTCCAGAGCGGTTTGCCGAACCAAACGCCAAACCCTTCGATGTAAAGACCGCGCCAGCGCGCCGCGAGAAAGTGCCCGAGCTCATGGACGACGATGAGCAAATTAAAAAGAAGAACGACTTCGAGCAGGATGAAAATGACGCGCAGGATGTGGCCCATAAGGTCTATCTTTTAGACAACTGATTGACGATTCGTGTTAGTCCGTGGCGAGGTTCGCCGCCTCGTCCCGGGCCCATTGATCGGCGCGCAATATGGCATCGAGATCGGGGTGCGCAACGTTGGTGTGGCGATCCATGACGGCAGCGACCGTTTGCCAGATGCGCGGGAATGAAATCTTGCGATCAAGAAACCCTGAGACCGCCACTTCGTTCGCGGCGTTCAAAACGGCTGGTAACGTCCCGCCTTCCTCCCCTGCCCGGCGCGCCAGATTGAGCGCCGGAAAATCTTCATAGCGCGGCGTGGCAAATTCCAGCTGGCGCAGTTTCCCGAAATCGAGCGGCGGCAGCGAATTCGGGACGCGCTCCGGCCAGGTCACGGCGTATTGAATCGGGAAACACATGTTCGAATGGCTTAGCTGCGCCAGGACCGAGCCGTCGGTGAATTCCACCATCGAATGGACAATGCTCTGCGGATGGATCACGACCTCGACGCGTTTCATCTCCACGCCGAAGAGCCAATGGGCCTCGATCATCTCGAGCCCCTTATTAAATAGAGTAGCCGAATCGATTGTGATCTTCGGCCCCATGTTCCAGGTCGGATGTTTTAGAGCCTGCTCGACCGTGATCGACTCAAACTGCTCGTTAGGCGTGTTCCGGAACGGCCCGCCCGACGCCGTCAGGATCAGGCGGCGAACGTCACTTCCGTTTCGTTGCGAATCCAAACACTGAAAGATCGCGTTATGCTCGCTATCGACCGGCAACACCTGCACGCCTTTCTCCCGCGCCTCGCGCATCACGATCTCGCCCGCCATTACGAGAATCTCTTTGCTCGCCACGGCGAGATCTTTTCCCGCTTCGATCGCCGCGAGCGCCGGCTGCAGTCCGCCAGTTCCAACCACCGCCACCAGCACCATCTCGGCTTCCGCCAGACACGCGATCTCAACCAATCCTTTGGCGCCGCCGAAAATTTGCGGTTCGTATTCAAGCGCGTCCCGCAGCTCGCCGACCTTTGATTCGTCGACGAGACAAACCGCTTTCGGTCGGACTTTGTTCGCCTGCTCCGCGAGCTTGCGCGCGTTGCGATTCGCCGCCAGGCCGACGATCTCCATTCGTTCCGGAATGTCGTGCGCTACTTTGAGCGCGCTCTCGCCGATCGATCCGGTCGCGCCCAAGACGACAACACGTTTTCGTTTCATCTAAGAACGTCGCGGCAAATTCCGGGGAGCGCACGCGCCTCGCGTGCTCTTTTCGGCGCCCTCGCCGAAAAGTTTCTCCTGAGTGCTTCCTCCGCTCCCGGAACATTCCGCGAGGGCGCGGAATGCAGCACGCGAGGCGCGTGCGCTCCCCAGATTATTCGGTTCCGCGCGCACCACGACTAGTCCAGCCGAATAACGAGTCGCAGATAGAAAAACAGGAGCGGCGCGGTGAAGAGAAGGCTGTCCACCAAGTCGAGCGCGCCGCCAATTCCCGGCAGGAAACTCCCAGAATCCTTCACGCCGGTGCTGCGCTTGATGATCGATTCCGCCAAGTCACCGATAACCGCGGCGAACCCGAGCAGCAGTCCGAGCACGACCGCGTGAGTCAGGTTCAAAGCGGGCAAATGTCCCGGCATCAATTTCCACATGCCCCAGCTCGCCAGGAGCGAGAACGCCAGGGCGCCGAAAAATCCTTCCCAGGTTTTCTTCGGGCTGATATGCGGAATCATCTGGTGACGGCCGATCACGCTCCCGGTGAGATACGCGCCCATGTCGCTGAACTTCGTCACCGCTATGAGATAGAGGACATAGAATTGTCCCGTCACCGCGCCGGTAGGCGAACGTGGAACAACGTAAACGATTTTCGTTATGAAATTGTAAAGCCACAACACGTAGAGCAGGCCGAAGATCGTGTAGGCCATCGTCCGCAGCGGCGCGTCATCGCGCAGACTGTCGAACATCTGGCGGGTGAACACGGTGAGCAGGAAGAAAAGCAGGACCGCCATTTCGAAATCGTAGGAATGGCCCGGCCCGATGCGGGAGAAATAATAGAAACTCCCGCACAACATCACGGTGCCGCAGATCATCGCGGTGATCTTGAAATTCGGCAGGCCCTTGTGATCGAGCATCCCGTAGAATTCCCAGAGCGACAGCAAACCGAGCGTACCGATCAGGAGAAAGAACGCGATCTCGTAGCCGGAGAAAATTATCCCGAGCGCGATCGACCAGAGGACGAGCGTGCTCCCAAAACGAAAAAAGAAAACGGAGCGCGGCGTCGACGGTTTGGTCGGTGCGGCCACGCGCTCGAGCGTCTCGGCCATTCGCGCACAATCCGAAATGATGCGGCCAATGGCAAGCGCGGAAGGAATGATTGCGCTCGGGCGACGCCTCATTAGTTTGAACGCCGTGAGCAAAACGATGCCGGCTTTAGTGAAACGCGAGCGCGCGCCCGGACTCAATCTCGAGGAAGTTCCGGTGCCCGAGATCGGGCATAACGACGTCCTCATTCGCGTCCAGCGAGGCTCGATCTGCGGGACCGACGTTCACATTTACAACTGGGACGCGTGGGCCCAGAAAACGATTCCAGTGCCGATGACGATCGGGCACGAGTTCGTGGGCGTGATCGAAAAAATCGGTGCGGGTGTGCACGATTTTCAGGAAGGCGAGCTGGTTACGACGGAGGGGCACATCGTCTGTGGTCACTGCCGGAATTGTCTGGCGGGGCGGCGGCATCTGTGTCCGAACACGAAAGGGATCGGCGTGAATCGACCGGGCGGCTTCGCGGAATACGTTTCCGTGCCGAAGACAAACTTGTGGCGTTGCGACCCGAAGATCCCGATCGACGTCCTTTCCTGCTCGGATCCGCTTGGCAACGCCGTTCACACTGCGCTCGCCTTCGATCTCGTCGGCGAAGATGTCCTCATCACCGGCGCGGGCCCAATCGGTTGCATGGCCGTTCCAATCGCGAAGATGGCCGGTGCGCGCAAAGTCGTGATCACCGACATCAATCCGTACCGGCTCGATCTCGCTCGCAAAATGGGGGCGACGCTCGCGCTCGATGTTCGCGAGAGAAATCTGCACGACGCGATGCAGGAGCTCGACATGAAGGAAGGCTTCGACGTCGGCCTGGAAATGTCCGGCAACCCGAAAGCGTTTACCGACATGCTCGACGTGATGGTGAACGGCGGCCGCATCGCGATGCTCGGCATCATGCCCGGCAGCGCTGCGATCGATTGGAACCTCGTCGTTTTCCACGGCCTCACGATCAAGGGAATCTACGGCCGCGAGATGTTTGAGACCTGGTACAAAATGACAGCGCTCATCCAGAGCGGCCTCGACATTTCACCCATCATCACGCACCGCTTCGCCTACACGGATTTCAAGGAAGGCTTCGAGCTGATGAAGTCCGGTAACTCCGGCAAGATCATCCTCGACTGGGCCGCCTGATTCTTCTGTAGCCGCTTCGCTGTGCGAAGCGTTCAGGAAGCGATGATTTCTCCCGGCGCTTCGCACAGCGAAGCGGCTACGGAAGAGTTAGTCCAACGCTGCTGCCGCTGCGTCGTTGCCCTGGAGCTCGAGAACCATCCGACGAATGTGGCGATAGGCTTGGTGCCCCGACAACATTCGCAGGCTCGCATTCGGATCGCCCCACTGAAGAATCTGGATGTTTTCCTCGCGCGCACCCCACGAATTCATTTCGTGCCGCGACGGCATGTAGAGATCGATCGTGTTCCGGCCGGCCAGCGCCCAACCGTAATCATCCACGCGATAAACCTGGCCGGTTGAAATAAGACGGAACACCGTGCCTGCCGGCCAGCGCGACCAATCCGCGGCGGCGCTCCCGATCTGCGGTTTGCTGGTAACGACCACCTTCTTCGTGCCGTGTTTCGTTTTCACCAGCTTCGTTGTCTTGGTCTCCTTCAACGAAAACTTTTCGAGCGCCGGACCGGAATAAGAAGCGCGGCGATAATCGGTCAGATCATCGCCCGGATTCACTGCTATCGCGCGTGGCGTGTATTCGGCGCGGCGAATGGCTCCTGTGGCCGCGTGCAGTTTTCCGCCGAGCGCATTGTGATTTCCGTACGGAAGATGGTCCGACTCGGTGTGGGTGTAGGCCGTCGTCCGCACGTTTTGAAAATCGCGTTTGGCGATAGGCGGCTCGTATTTCGGAAGCGCGCTCGTGTGGCGAGTCGTCGAGGTTGTTTCGCACGCGCTCAGGCAGAGCGCGCAAACCGCGGCACAGAGAAGAAGGAAAAAGCTCCGGTTACGCAATCGCGTGGTTATTAACAGTTATTCACAACCCCACGCAAGAGTATTTTTTCGCCGGCGAATCTCGCCGAAGCACCACCTGGCTGGTCGTGATTAACTTTGTCCATCCTCCGGTTCTTTGGTTAAGCTAAATTCATGCTCGCGGAATTCGACCAGCAACTCGCCAACACGCTCGCTGAGATCCGGTCGCAGGGTCTCTACAAAACCGAACGCATCATCACTTCGCCGCAGGAAGCGCACATCGGGATCGCCGGCGGCCGGCAGGTCCTCAACATGTGTGCGAACAATTATCTCGGCCTCGCCGATCATCCCGAGCTGATCAAGGCAGCTAAGGAAGCGCTCGACAGCCACGGCTTC
>DATILK010000125.1:0-5990 GCA_035476555.1 Chthoniobacterales bacterium
GCCTCCTGTTTCGTGACGTAGCCGCGCGCGCCGGCGCGCAGCGAGCGGACGGCATAAATCGACTCGTCGTGCATCGAGAGAATTATCACAGGCAGGTGCGGAAACTCGGCCACAATCATTTTCGTGAACTCGATCCCGTTGGTTCCCTTCAAACCAAGATCCGCGATCACAAGATGCGGTTTCACTTTGCGGATCACGTCCATCCCCTCACCCGCGCTGCCCCCCTCGCCGCAAACCGAAAAGCCGTCGTCGGAATTCAAGAGCTGAATGAGCCCGTGCCGGAAAAGCGGATGATCGTCGACGACCACGATCCTGATCGATTCCGGCAAAGCGCATTTCGGGTTCGCAACCGGCCCGCTGCTCAGTCCCGCGGTGGACTTCACGTCCGGTTCGATCGCCTGGCGGCGCGCTTCCTTGGCATCGGGCCGGCTCGTGGCGTTCTTTCCCGGCCGCTTCGGCGATTTGAGTTTTGCGGGCACTGCCATGGTCACAGGAACATCGCCGGTGCGGACTGGTTTGCTCGCATGAAAATTATCGAATCAAGAGCATCTACCCTTTGACGGGGATTTTGCAGGTCACATCCATCCCGCCGGTTTTGCGGCGCTCGATCTTCAGCTCGCCGCCGAGCGCGTTCGCCCGGTATCGCATCATGTGGACGCCGAGCCCCTTTCCTTTTCGTCGCTTTTCGACGGAGAAACCTTTCCCGTCATCCTGCACGCTCACGCAGACGTGGGTCTTGTCGTGATCGAGCGAAATCAAAATATTTTTCGCGTCGGAATGCTTCACCGCATTCGTCACCGCTTCCTGCGCCACGCGATAAAGATGCAGCGCCACCGCGTCATTTCGGACCCGGACGCCACGCGCGCATTTGAAGTGGCATTTAATACCGGTGTTCTCGCAGGCTTGGCCCGCCAGTTCTTGCAGGGCTTGCTTCAAACCAGACGCTGACAACTCGATCGCCTGCAATCCGCCGGCCAGCGCGCGCGCAATTACCACGTTGCGATTTACGGTCTGCGCCGATTCGGCGAGCGTCTTCGCGGCGGCCGGGCTTTGCTTCGCGATCTTCTTGGCGCTCGATTGCAGGAATAACGCGGTCGCCGTCAACTCCTGGCAAACCATGTCGTGAAGGTCTTCGCCAATCCGGCGTTTCTCGCGCTCGCTGATCTCGAGCAGCTCGCGCTCGAGCTGCTGGCGTTGCGCCATCGTTCGCTCCAGCTCGTTGTTCATCGCGAGCAACTCGCGCGTCCGCTCGACCACGCGCTGCTCCATTTCATCGCGCGCATGGGCCACCTCATCTTCAATCCGGCGCTGGTCGGTCGCGTCGCGCGCGACTTTGGCGAAGCCGCGCAGCTGCCCCGCGTCATCGTCGATCCGCATCAGCACGCCATCGGCCCAAAAGCGCGAACCATCTTTACGCAAATGATAACGCCGGTCCGGCGCGCGCCCTTCATCCAAAGCAATCTCGATTTCCTTTTCGACCGCGCCTTTGGCTTTGTCCTCCGGAAGAAAAATCATCGCGCCGCTTTGCCCGATGGCTTCGTCCTGATTCCAGCCAAAAACTCGTTCTGCACCTTGGTTCCAGAACGTAATCACGTTCTTCGGATCGAGGAGAAACATCGCGTAATCACGGGCGCCTTCCACCAGGACGCGAAACCGCTCCTCGCTCACCCGAAGGCGCGCGTCCGCCTGCTTGTAGTCATCGATGTCGGTCGCGGAGCCGAACCAGCTGATGACTTCGCCATTTTTGCGGAGCGGCACATTGCGCCCGATGAACCAGCGATACGCGCCGTCCTTGCGCCGCAGCCGATACTCGACGTCAAACACTTCGCCCTTCTCGACGGCGCGCCGCCACTTTTCCGTCGAGCTCGCGGCGTCGTCGGGATGGACGATCGCCTCCCAGCCACGGCCGTATGATTCCTCCGGCGTGAGTCCACTGTAGTCGTACCAGCGCCGATTGAAATAATTCGCCCTGGCGTGCGCGTCGTTGGTCCAGATCAATTGCGGAACGCGGTCGGCGATCGTGCGGAGCCGTTCCTCGCTGGCGCGCAAAGCTTCCTCCGATTTCTTCCGCGCCGTGATATCGCGAAAATAAACTGAGAGCCCGCCATGCGGACCCGGGTAGACCGAAACGTCAACCCATCGGCCGAGGAACTGGGAAAACGTTTCGTATCGCACCGCCTTGTTTTCCTTAAGCGCGCGCTGATGCATCTGATAAGACTCGGTTTGCACGCCGGTCGGAAACTCCGCCCACAGATTCCGGCCGATGAGCGTCTCGCGTTTTCGCTGCCAAAGCTCCTCGGCCTTCTTGTTCACGTAAGTGAAATTGAACTCCGCGTCGACGGTGTAGAAAGCGTCATTGATGCTTTCCAAAATCTCGACCGTGCGCTCGTGCGACTCGCGCAACGCTTTCTCAGCTTTCCGGCGCGCATTGATATTGATGAACGTCGCGACCACCCCGGCGATCCGGTCTTCGCCCGCCCGATATGGTACGATCCGGGTGAGATACCATTCTTCGTCTCCGTCGCCGACGCGCACCTCCCGCTCGATCGTGCGCAGGTCCTGCAAGACCATTTTGAGGTCCTGCAAAAAGCCATCGTACTGGAGCCGGCTGGTAATGTCGGAAATCGGGCGCCCGAGATCGCCGGGAATCAGGTTGAACACCTTCGTCGCCGTGGGCGTGAAACGGTGGACGCGCAGTTGCCGGTCGAGAAAAATGGTCCCGATATCGGTCGAGGCCATCAGGTTGTTGAGGTCTGAATTCGCCTGGCCGAGCTCCTCGACATTTGCCTTCAACTCGTAGTTAACCGTCGTCAGCTCTTCATTAACCGATTGGAGTTCCTCCTTGCTCGTCTCCAACTCCTCGGCGGTCGAACGAATCTCCTCGTTCATCGCTTGCAGTTCTTCGTTCGAAGCCTTCAGCTCTTCGTTAGCCGCCTCGTATTGCTCGATCGTGTTGGCCAGCTGTTCTTTCAGGAACCGAATCTCCTCGTCGGCGCTGCGGACAACGGCATCGTGCGTCACCGTTACGGCCGGCGACCGCTCGGTTGGCTGCTCGGTTTCAAACAGGATCAGGAAAAATCCTTCGGCCTGATCGTTTGCCCGCATCGGACGCACCTCCAACGTCACGACTTGCGTCTCGCCGCCGATCTCAACCGCTGTCGGCGCGGAGCGAATCGTGATCTTCTCCTGCGACGCCTTGAAGAGTGCGGTACGCAATTCGATGGCCAACGCCGGATTCACCACCTTCGAAATGTTCGCCGTCGGCTCGCCCGGGGCGAATTGCAGGTAGCGACCGGCGGTCGCGGACAAATGCACGACGTCGTGCAGCTCGTTTACGATCACGGACGGCGGCCCGTATTCCTCGAGCAGCCGCAAATGCAATTCGCCAAAGAGCGCATCGCGCCGCGTTTGCCCGGCTCGGGCTGCGGAAGCAGCCGGGCTCGCGGCCTTCTCCGCGGTATCATGGGTTAGAGCGGGCAGCGAACGCCGGCGTGGCGGTATGATCCCAAGCGTCTTGACCGGCAGGCGAAGCGGGATGTTGGGCAATTTCCAAATCGGACGCGGCATCGAGCGGCGGACATAGATTCGGTGTTTCGGATCGAGAGAGGAAAAGACCAGTTGCGCCTGGCTCTGGTTCTCCGCCGTGCCGAGAAAGAGCAGGCCACCGGCACGCAACGCGAAGTGAAAAATGTCGAACACCGTCTCCTGCGCGTCTGGGTTCAGATAGATGAGGAGGTTCCGGCACGCGATCAGGTCGCAGCGCGCAAAAGGCGCATCCTTGAGGAGATTGTGCATGGCGAAGAGAACTTTCTCCCGGATTTCTTTCCGCACCCGATAATGGCCGTGCTCTCGCACGAAGAAATTTCTGAGTCGTTCCGGAGAGACGTCGGCCTCGATCGTCGTCGGATAATGGCCGTCACGCGCATCCGCGATCGATTGCTCGTCGATATCGGTCGCGAAGACCTGGATCTTCGGCGGATTCTCCAGCCGGCTGCAATGCTCGGACAGCAGCATCGCGATCGAATACGCTTCCTCGCCCGTCGCGCATCCCGCCACCCACACGCGCACCTCGTCGTCGGCGTTCTTGCCCGCGAACAGCTGCGGAATGTGCGCCTCGAGCGCGGCGAACGCTTCGCTGTCGCGAAAAAAATGGGTGACGCCGATAAGCAAATCCTGGAGCAGCGCGCGCGCTTCCGCCGGATGCGACCGGAGGAATTCGAGATAGCGCGGGATCGACTCGATTGAATTTACCTGGAGCCGCCGCGCGATCCGGCGCAGCACCGGCGCGCGCTTGTAATGATTGAAATCGTGCCCGGTCTGCGCGCGCAAGTCGGCCAGCACTTTGCCGATGACCTCCTCGTCTTCGACGTTCCGGGTCTCGTCGGAAACTGTCGGGGCGTCCGGCGCGTCTTTGACTTTCGCATCCGGCTCTTCCGTTTCCGGAATTTCCGGCGGAAACTTCATCCGGTTTTCGTTCCGGGCGAACTCGAGGAGCTTGGCGGGCATCTGCGCCACCGGCAGCACCCAGTCGATCATCCCGGTGCTGATCGCGCTCGTCGGCATGCTGTCGAATTCCGCTTCGTTCGGATCCTGCGCGATTGTGAGGCCGCCCTGGGCGCGGATGTGTTTCAACCCAATCACGCCGTCCGAATCCGTTCCCGACATGATCACGCTGACCGCGCGCTGACCGTACGCCTGCGCCAGCGTTCGGAAAAAAAGATCGATCGTGATGCGCCGGCCGATCGCTTGTTGCGGCGGCACCAGGCGCAGCGTGCTGTTCTCGAAAGTGAGCTGATGATTCGGCGGGATTACGTAAACGTGATTGGGGCGCACGTGGACCGGTGCGTCCACCTGCGTCACCGGCATTGTCGTTTTCTGCTGAACCACGCTCGCCAACTGGCTCTCGTGTTCCGGCGAGAGATGCATCACCACCACAAAGGCGAGCCCGCTTTTCGGATCCATGTCGCCGAAGAATTGTTGCAACGCCACAATGCCGCCCGCCGATGCTCCCAGTCCCACGACCGCAGCCGGTTCATCGGGATCGCGCCGCTCGGCCGTGCCGTCCCGGTTCGCGGCGCGCGATCCGTGCGTTTCGGCTGAAAGCTCTTCCGCAGGAGTTTTCTCGTGGTCCGCCATCGTCTCGACTTTCGTACTTCTTCGGCGGGAGTCTACCTCTTCGCCGGCCAGGCTCCGAGAGGAAACGCCCCTCGAATTGCCGGTGGTTGGGCGGCAGACCTAGGCCGCTCCGATAGCCGCGTCGGGATTTTTCCGAATTATCGTTAGGCGCGCATCGGCAAAGCCGGAGTGTTAATGTTCCCCGTTGTTGGTGTGTGATGACCGCGAAATATCTCGATCAAGTCGCCGCGAAGCAGCGCGCTGAGCTTTACTGCGAGCTTCACCCCGGCAGTCCCTCCGCGGTTCGTTCCCCAAAACTCTTTCTCCGATCCGGAACATGGGTTGCACTCCTTGGCCGCAACCTGCGGGACGGCATAGCCGGCTTCGGCCCCACGGTCGAAGCCGCGCTCCGCGCCTTCGACACCGAATATCTCAACGCTCTTCGTCCACCAACCCGGGAATCGTCGCTGGATCGCGCCGCGTAGCGGGGCTCTGCGGCCTGGTTATTCGTCGCCTTCGCGTGAGTCGCCGCTCGCCTGGTTAAGCGCTTTCATTGTTTACCCTCGTGCAGCGGCGTCCGTTTCCCTTTTTAGCAATTCGGCGCGGATGTCGCGTAACTCTAAGCGAATCTTCTCCAGTGCCGCAGCCAACAGAATCATCGTGATGATCAAAGAACTAAACTGGGACTTCCCATGACCAAACACCTCAAATGAGAGACCAAGAATTGCGATAGTAACGCACGCGATGGAAAGGCTTCGGAGACGATCAGGAGAATTCATAATCTAGTTACAAGCAAACATTACCGGACGATCCAACGAGAATAAGATGGGCGATCCGGCAGCCGCGGGATTCGCTCGGGCGCCGGGTTAGATGTG
>DATILK010000126.1:0-4101 GCA_035476555.1 Chthoniobacterales bacterium
ATGACACGCTGACGGAAGATCTGGATCTGAGTTATCGCGCGCAGCTGGCCGGCTGGAAATTCATCTTCCTCCCCGATGTAGTCACTCCCGCGGAACTGCCGGTGGACATGAACGGCTTCAAGTCGCAACAGCATCGTTGGACCAAAGGCTCGATCCAGACCTGCAAGAAATTGTTGCCGACGATCTGGCGCAGCCCGCTTCCGCTCATCATCAAGATCGAAGCGACGGCGCATCTTACTTCGAACTTCGCCTACCTCCTGCTCGCCTGTCTGTGCGTGCTCCTTCATCCCTCCACGGGCGGCCCGCAGGCGACATGGGTGCGAACGTTTTTGCTCGACGTTCCGATCTTTCTCACCGCGTCGGTTTCCGTCGCGGTGTTTTACATTTGCGCGCAGCGCGAGCTCAATCCGCGCACCTGGATGAAAGAGATCCTGCTGTTGCCGGCGCTCCTCGCACTCGGCGTAGGATTGTCGATCAACAATGCCCGCGCGGTTCTCGAAGCCGTCTTCAATCACAAATCGGATTTCGCCCGCACGCCGAAGTACGGCATCGAGCGCAAAGCCCAGCCGTGGCGTTCCTGTAAATACACGCCGCTTAAATCGCTGCTGCCTTTGGCTGAAATGGCGTTCGCAATTTACTTTTCCTACTTCCTCTGGTTCGCCATCGATCATCGCCAATGGATCTCCGTGCCGTTCCTCGCGATGTTCCAGCTCGGGTTCCTTTATGTCTCGCTTTCCTCGTTCAGCCGGTGGATGCCGCGCCTGAATTTCGGAGGCGGCGAACGCGCGGCGGCGACAATTCCCGCGTGACAACCGCGGAAATTCTAGTAAGAAGCGCAACATGTTTCGTCGGCTTGCCCTGGTCGCGATAGCCATTTTCGCCGTCGGCCCAAGCCTCCGCGCGGAAGGCCCCAGCCGCGTTATCATCAGCGTGAAAGAGCAGAAGCTCATGCTCATGGCGGATGGCGCTCGAATCGCGATGTATCCGATTTCCACTTCGAAGTTCGGGGTCGGCGATGCCTGGGGACGAATGACGACACCGCTCGGGTTTCTCCAAGTCGCCCAGAAAATCGGCGATCATGCGCCGGTCGGCGCCGTGTTTCGCAATCGCCGGTTCACGGGCGAAATCCTCAAACCCAACGCGCCGGGACGCGATCCGGTCATTACCCGAATCATTTGGTTGCGCGGTCTTCAGGCGGAAAACGCGCATGCCTTTAGCCGCTGCATTTATATTCACGGCACGCCCGAGGAACGGACGATCGGCAGGCCTGCGAGCTACGGTTGCATCCGAATGAAATCGCGCGACGTCGCTGAGCTGTACGCGCAGCTGCCCATTGGGGCGGTCGTCGAAATCGTCAACGACAAGCTGCCGAAGATTCCGAAGGCGCCGGCGGGAACCATCTTCGCTCTTCAGACGGCGAAGCCGGAACCCCAAGCCGAAGCGAAAGCCGAGCCGGAAAAAATTGCTGAGGTAGCCGAGGCGCCTGTGGAGAAGAAGGTAGTGAAGCCGGCGCCGAAGCCATCGAAGACAGTTAAGAAGAATCTGAAGGAACAGCCGCACTTCGGTCGCAGCGCCTAGTTCATCAGAGCGGTTGACAGCGCGGCAGCTCTCCGCGACCCTGCCCGCTCACAAATTTCCGACCATGGCCAATACACGATCCGCTGCCAAACGTTCCCGCCAAACCACCAAGCGCTCATTGCGCAATCGCGCTGTCATCACTCGCCTTCGCCGCATGCAGAAAGGCGTTTCCTCCGCGGCTGGCGCGAAGCCGGAAGCCAAGGATGTGCGCGCGATGATTTCCGCGATCGATAAAGCGGCCAAGCGCGGCATCATTCATAAGAACGCCGCGAAACGGCGGAAGGCGCGACTGAACAAGTCGTTAGGCAACGTCGCCGGGACCGCGCCTGCGGCCTAGGCTTGCGCTGCCATTCAGAGGAGTTAGAATTCGGTCGCCATGATTCCCGCACTCCTTCTCATCATCGCAGCCGTCGCGTATCGGATTGTGACCGGCCTCGCCATTATTTCTGGTTCGACGGCGCTCTCTAACTTTGCCCCGATGGCCGCCATCGCGCTTTGCGCCGCCGCTTATTTCCCGTCGAAATTCAAATTTACCGTCCCGATAATTGCGCTGCTCATTTCCGACGTGGTGCTGAATTTGTCCTATGGCTTTTCCTTGTTCAGCCCTTTTGTCGTCTCGCATTACATCGGCTTCGCCCTCGTCGGTGCGCTGGGTTGGTTACTGCGGAATCGCGCGTCGGTGAAGACGCTGCTGCCGGCATCGATCGCGGCGTCGGTCATCTTTTACGTGATCACGAATGCCGTTTCGTGGCTCTTCGATCCCGGTTACGCGAAGAATTTCGCCGGGCTCATCCAGGCGCTGACCGTCGGTCTGCCGCAATACAGCGCCACGCCCAGCTGGATGTTTTTCCGTAACTCGGTCGTGAGCGATTTGCTCTTCACCGGGCTTTTCATTCTCTGTTTCCATTGGGGCCGCGCCACCGAGCCTGCCCGCGTGACCTCCGCCCAGCCGCGCACAATTTAATCCGGCCTTATGTCGCAGCCGGAGCAACGCGACGAGGTCGAGATTCTCTCGTTGATGCTTCTCATTCGGCGTTTTGAGGAGCGGGCGAGCCAGCAATATCAGGCGCAGAAAATCGGCGGCTTCTGTCATCTCTACATTGGACAGGAAGCAGTCGTTTGCGGTGCGGTCGCGGCCGCGCGGCCGGATGATTATTTGATCACGGCGTACCGCGATCATGCGCACGCCCTGGCCCGCGGCACGAGCGCGAACGCCTGCATGGCGGAATTATTCGGAAAAGCGACCGGCTGTTCCCGCGGGCTTGGCGGGTCGATGCATTACTTCAACAAGGAACGCCACATGTATGGTGGGCACGCGATCGTTGCCGCGCACGTGCCGCTCGCAGTCGGAATGGCGTTCGCTTCGAAGTATCGCAATGAGGATCGAGTGACGCTCTGCTTTTTCGGGGACGGCGCCATCAACCAGGGATCGTTTCACGAAGCGCTGAACCTGGCGGCGCTCTACCGGTTGCCGGTCGTGTTCATCTGCGAAAATAACTTGTTCGCGATGGGAACGAGCGTCGAGCGCTCGACTTCGCTAAAGGAAATCGTCGAACGCGCGGAAGGTTACGACATTCCCGGCACGGTGATCGACGGAATGAATTTTCGCGAAGTGCGCGACAAACTTTCGGGAATCATCTCGTCAATCCGGGGCGATCCGCATCCGGCTTTCGCCGAAGTGCGGACGTACCGGTATCGCGGCCACTCGATGTCGGATCCCGCCAGTTATCGAACCAAAGAGCAGCTCGAGAAGTATCGGATGGACGATCCGATCACGCGATTGCGGGCGCAACTCACTCGCGAAGATAAACTGACGCACGAACAATTCGACCGGATGGACAAGGAGGCGAAAGACACTGCCCTCGCCAGCGTGAAATTCGCCGAGGAAAGTCCGGAGCCGCCGCTCGAAAAACTTTACGATTACACCTATTCAGGCGCAGCCCCCGTCCCTGTCGAAAGCGAGAAATCGTGAGAGAAATCACTTACCGCCAGGCTCTCAACGAAGCGCTCGCCGAAGAATTGGAGCGCGATCCGAATGTTTTCCTGATGGGCGAGGAAGTGGCGGAATACAACGGCGCCTACAAAGTGAGCCAGGGACTGCTCGAACGCTTCGGCCCCAAGCGAATCATCGACACGCCGATCAGCGAGAACGGTTTCGCCGGCCTCGGCGTGGGCGCGGCGATGGTGGGACTGCGCCCGATTATCGAGTTCATGACTTTCAGTTTTTCGTTCGTCGCCTTCGACCAGGTGGTCAACAACGCGCCGAACATGCTCACGATGTCCGGCGGCCAGTTCAATATTCCGATTACCTTTCGCGGACCGAACGGACCCGCCCATCAGCTCGGCGCGACTCATTCGCACGCGACCGAATGCCTTTACGCCAACGTTCCCGGTTTGAAAATCTGCACTCCCGCCACGCCCCGGGACGCGAAAGGATTGTTGAAGACGGCGATCCGCGACAACGATCCTGTGCTCGTCCTTGAGGTAGAGCTTCTTTATAGCTCGAAGGGAATGGTCGAAGAT
>DATILK010000127.1:0-1935 GCA_035476555.1 Chthoniobacterales bacterium
CATCTCAAACATGCCGGTGGAGAAAGAGACAAAGGTCGCGGGCGGCAAAGAAGTTCGGTTCGCGGCCACGCCGCCGATGTCGAGTTATCTCAACGTTTTTTGCGCCGGCGAGCTCGACGCAATTCACGATCCGAAAGGGAATGTCATTCACGGCGTTGTCGCGACGAAAGGCAAAGCGGAGATGGGCCGCTACGCGCTCCAGAGCTCGCAACAGATCCTCGATTATTACAACGATTACTTTGGCCAGCCCTATCCGTTGCCGAAGCTCGATCATATCGCGGTCCCGGGCGGTTTCGGCGGCGCGATGGAGAATTGGGGCGGGATCGTTTACTTCGAATCGGGGCTCCTGTTCGATCCGGCGAATTCATCGGCGAGCAGGAAACAAGGTATCTACGAGGTGATCGCGCACGAGATGGCCCACCAGTGGTTCGGCGATCTCGTCACGATGGCGTGGTGGGATAATCTCTGGCTCAACGAAGGGTTCGCGTCGTGGATGGGGACAAAGGTCACGACGAAGTTCAATCCGGATTGGGAAGTCTGGCTGGGCAAAAATCTGCCGCGCGATCCAATGCGCCGCGCGGGCCTCGGCAAGGAAGCGGCGATGGAAGGCGACGCGCGCTCGACCACCCATCCGATCCAGCACCCAGTCAAAACCGAAGCGGAAGCGAACAGCGCCTTCGACGACATCACTTACCGCAAGGGAATGTCGTTCATCCGAATGATCGAGAGTTTCCTCGGCGAAGACGTCTTCCGTGACGGGATCCGGAAATACATGGCGGCGCACAAGCTGTCGAACACGACGACCACGGATTTGTGGAACGCGCTCGCGGAAGCTTCCGGCAAACCAGTGGCCGAAATCGCCGCGGCCTGGACGGAGCAGCCCGGGTTCCCGGTGGTGAAAGTAGCGCGCGATGCGGCCGGCAAGATCACCCTCACGCAGGAGCGCTTCACGGTTCATTTCGACAACGCGCCGCCGCTCGAATGGAAGATTCCCCTCACCTACAAAATTCCGGGCGAAGTCGCCGCGGCGACCGCGCTGATGATCTCGAAATCGATGGAATTGCCAAATGCTTCCGGCAATCGCGCGATCAAATTGAATGTCGAAGGCGCGGGAAATTATCGGGTCCAGTACGACGATGCGTCGTGGAAGTTGCTCCTCGCGGACCTGCCGAAACTGAGCGTGCCTGACCGCGTAAATTTGCTGACCGACGCCTGGGCGATGGTGCAGGCCAAGCGCGCGCCGCTGTCGCTTTATCTCGGCCTCGTCGAAAAATTGCCGACCAAGACCGAGCTGGCCGAGCGCGAGCAAATCATGCTCGTGTTCGAATTCATCAATCGCTTGCTCGCATCCGAGCCGAAGCGCGCGGAGTTCCAGAAATACGCCCGCTCGATCTTGCGTCCGAGTCTCGACGAGGTCGGCTGGGAACCGAAGAGCAGCGAGCCGGTAAAGATCGCGTTGTTGCGGGCGAGCCTGATCACGACGCTCGGTAATTTGGACGATAAAGAGATCGTGGCCGGCTGCCGTGAGCGCTTTCAGAAATACGTCGCCGAGCCGAAATCGCTCGCGCCGGATCTGCGGGCAGCGGTCCTGGAAGTGGTTGGACGTTACGCGGACGAAGCAACCTGGAACAAACTCCACGAGCTCGGGCTGAAGACGACGAGCTTCGAAGAAAAAAATAATTACTACAACGCGCTCGCGTCTGCGACCGATCCAAAGCTGGCTGGGCGGACAATGGAGATTTCGCTCGGAGACGAATTGCCGACGAGTCGCGCCACTTATCTCGTCGCGAGAGTCGGGCGGGAAAGCGAGCAGCCCGAGCTGGCGTGGAATTTCGCGAAAGCGCACATGAAACAATTGCTCGCGAAAACCGACGCGATCGGCGCGAACAGTTATGCGCCGGGGTTGTTTACCTTTTTCTCCGACCCCGCGCGGAT
>DATILK010000128.1:0-2224 GCA_035476555.1 Chthoniobacterales bacterium
ATTCGATCTAATTAAATTTATTTAGGCGCTGATGCGACGGAGAGCTACATCCAGGCGATTAGAGATAAGCGCGCTCTATATCTGGTTGAAGAGAGGTCAGAAGTGATATCTCTCTGGGGCTTGGTGACTTAGGCGTCGCCCACACGGTGACGGCAGCCCCGACCAGTCACCGCCACTACAAATGTTAAGCGCCGTTTGAGTGCGCGCGGAGTTTTGCTAATCTTCGTGCTTCAATGCCGAACGCCGTTCTCGATCCCGAGGTCACTCCGGAAGTTGTGGCCAGGCATGGCCTGACGTCGGACGAATATATCCGTATCAAAAAAATTCTCGGACGTGAACCGAACTTCACCGAGCTGGGAATTTTCTCAGTGATGTGGAGCGAGCATTGTTCCTACAAAAATTCCCGCCGCGAATTGCGGAAATTTCCCACGACCGGCCCAAACATTTTGGTGAAGGCAGGCGAAGAAAACGCCGGGGTTGTCGATATCGGTGATGACTGGGCGATCGCATTCAAGATCGAATCACACAATCATCCGAGCGCAATTGAACCATTCCAAGGCGCCGCCACCGGCGTTGGCGGAATTATTCGTGATATTTTCACGATGGGCGCACGCCCGGAGTTTTGCCTTAACTCGCTGCGCTTCGGACCGATAACAGAAAGTTGTAGCGGCAGACCGGTCGGGAGCGAGGCAGGCGACACGCCTTCCACCACAGAATACCGACGATCCAGAATCGCCGCCAACCGGCGCCTCTTCACCGGCGTCGTCTCGGGGATTGCCCACTATGGCAATTGCATCGGCGTCCCGACCATCGGTGGCGAAATTTATTTCGACGAAAGCTTCGAAGGGAATCCACTGGTGAACGTTTTTTGCCTCGGCGTTTTGCGACACGAACAGTTGGCTCGCGGCGCAGCCCGCGGAGTCGGCAACCCGGTTTTTTACGTGGGCGCGGAGACGGGGCGCGATGGTTTGGCCGGTGCGTCGTTTGCCTCGCGTGAGTTGACGGAAGAGTCGCGAGAAGATCGGCCAGCGGTGCAGGTCGGCGATCCGTTCAAAGAAAAACTTTTATTGGAAGCATGTTTGGAATTGCTCGCGACCGATGCTGTGGCCGGGATTCAGGACATGGGCGCGGCGGGATTGACCTGCTCCACCTGCGAAACGGCGAGCCGCGGTGGGAGCGGCGTGGAAATTGATCTCGCGAAAGTTCCGAAGCGCGAGCCGGGAATGACGCCATACGAAATTCTGCTGAGCGAATCGCAGGAGCGGATGCTCATCATCGCCAAGCGCGGCAAAGAAAATATTGTGCGCGAAATTTTCGCGAAATGGGATGTGCCTTGCGCCGAAATCGGACGCGTCACCGACGACGGAATGATGCGTGTGCGCAGCAACGGCAGCGTCGCCGCGGAAATTCCGGCGAAGCCGTTGGCGGAAGAAGCGCCACTCTATTCTCGAGATGCAAAACCGCCTTCTGCTGCAGCCGGAATCAACGATCCCGGCTACGACGATCTGCCGAAGATCGATACTCACGAGGCGCTCCGCCGATTACTTTGTGATCCGACGATTGCGTCGAAGAACTGGGTTTATCGCCAATACGATCACACGGTTCGGACCGGCACAGTCGTAAAACCGGGTTCGGATGCCGCGGTCTTCTATATTAGAGAGGCGAACAAAATCCTGGCGGCAACGACTGATTGTAACTCGTTGTATTGCGCGCTCGATCCGCGCGAGGGCGGACGCATTGCGGTCGCGGAAGCGGCGCGAAATCTCACCTGTTCCGGCGCGCGACCGCTCGCGGTGACGGACAATTTGAACTTCGGTAACCCTTACAAGGCGGAGAATTTCTGGCAATTGCGCGAGGCAGTTGAGGGAATTGCCGAGGCATGTCGCACGTTCGGCACGCCGGTAGTTGGAGGCAACGTCTCGCTTTACAATGAGAGCCCGACCGGGGTGGTCGATCCCACCCCGACGGTGGCGATGGTTGGTTTGATCGATGACGAGAAACACATCACGACGCAGTGGTTTAAGAATAAGGGGGACGCCATTATTTTGATTGGAGGGACGCGCTCCGCCGCGACCAACGACTCGGACGACATGGAGGTCGCCCCCCCAGCCGCGGCCAGCGACCGCGGCTACAACCTTGGTGCGTCGCGCTTTCTCAAGGTTTGCTTCGGGAAAAAGGTTGGGCCGGTCCCCAAACTCGACATTGAGTTGGAGCGCGCGGTCCA
>DATILK010000129.1:0-6269 GCA_035476555.1 Chthoniobacterales bacterium
GATCCCGATCGGCTACGTCGGCGTGGTCGTTTCCTATCACGGCGCCGCCGGTTCCGACACCACCGGCGAATCGTTCCGTTACGGCGAACAAGTCGAAGCCGGCCAGCGCGGTGTCTGGCGTTCCGCGCTCACGCCCGGCAAATACGCGTTAAACCCGTACGCGGTTAAAGTGGAGCTCGTGCCGACGATCAACTTCGTCCTGCGCTGGATCAGCGGCCAGACCGAAGCGCACCATTACGACGAAGACCTGACCAGCATCGACCTGATCACGGCCGACGGTTATGAGCCGCGCCTGCCGCTCTCGCTCGTCCTGCACATCGATTACCAGAAAGCGCCGTCGGTGGTGCAACGGTTCGGCGACGTGAAACGGTTGATCACGCAAACGCTCGATCCAATCCTGACCGCGTACTTCCGCGACGTCGCGCAGACCTCGCACATGCTCGATCTGTTGACGAAACGCGAAGAAATCCAGAAGCATGCGACGGAAGAACTCGGCGCGCGTTTCCAAAAATACGATATCAACGTCGTCGCCGTCCTGATCGGCCGTCCGGAATCGCGCGAGATCGCGACCGCCGGAAAACCCGACCCGATCGAAACGTTGTTCGACCAATTGCGCATGCGCCGCCTCGCCGACGAACAACGCGCCACCTATGCGAAGCAACAGGAAGCCGCGCAGCAGCAGATCGCGTTGAACGAGGCCGAAGCGAAAGCCGAACGCCAGACCGAGCTGACGCAGAGCGCGATCGCCGTCGAGATCGCCGCCAACCGCGGCCAGGCGCAATTCGCCGAGGCCTCGCAGTTGGCCAAGAAACAGATCGCGCTCGCCGAAGGTGAAGCGCGCTCCAAAGAGCTCATCGGTAAAGGCGAATCCTCGCGCATCGCTCAAGTCGGCCTCGCCGAAGCCGCCGTCACTCTGCAAAAAGTCGGCGCCTATCGCGACCCGCGTCTCTACGCGCTCAACGTTTTCGCCGACCGTTTCTCGCAAAGCGTCCAACCGCTCGTCCCGAGCCGTCTCTTCATCAGCAACGGCGCCGGCAACAAACCCGGCGAAGCGAACGGCAACGGCAGCGTCCTCGAGACCTTGCTCAGTCTCATCCTGAGCGAAAAAGCCGGCATCAACATCCAGGAAAACGCCGCCTCTTCGAAGCCACTCGAAGAATTCATCCGCCAATTCACCGCCAGCGGTTCCACCGGCAACGGCGATCCCGCGAAGAAGTCCGCACCTGCCGAAAAGTCAGTAGCCGCGCGCTGATTTCGGAAGCATCACCTCGCGCTCGTCCCACCCGAGCGCGAGCATCAAGGAGCGGCGCTTTCCAAACCACCGGAGCTGTTCGGCCTGGGAGTTTCGTGATACAAGAATCGTATGGAGATCAAGCTGACCGCAGTTTTCCGCAAGGCTCCCGAAGGATACGCAGCATTCGTCGAAGAGCTGCCCGGGGCGAACACTCCGGGTGCAACGCTTGAGGAAGCGCGCGAGAATCTGAAAGAAGCGGTCGCGATGGTTCTTCAGGCAAACCGTGAACTGGCAGAAGAGTCGTTGCGTGGAACGGATGTCGTGCGCGAACCGCTTGCGTTAACGACCCCATGAAGCGCGATCTCTTACGACACAATGCCAGAAGTCCCCTTCGAAGAACAAAACCTCTCAAGTTTGCTTGAGATTGCGGGGCACAGCTTTAAAGCTCGATTGCTAGCTTGCAGCCTTTGGGAGTTCTTTGATCGGAAGCTTGTCTGCCGGCGACCGAGCGTCGATATCGATCATCCAAATAGCTTCCATATTGAAATAGAGAAATTTTTGAGGTCGAAAAACGTCGGGGACCTTCAGCTCCACTTGGTGATCCGTCGAAACAGGCGTCAGGAAACAGGTCTCGTTCACGAACTACTGCATCTGAATCTGATACCGCTCGGCTTTCCTACTTTCCGAATTTGGGCGGATGACGACGAAACTTGGAATTTAGCCGGCGGCATAATTAACAATGCAGAGCACGTGCCGATGCTCCGCACGTTCATCTCCTTTGGCTATCCAGAATCTGAGTTTCTCGGACCATCAGGGCCATACTCCGTTAGGGAATTGGATACCTTTGACGATATTGCGGGTCTGAGTTCACGCTTGATCGAACCAGCGAGCTACGCGCTTGCTGTCGGTTCCTACCTTGCTAAGCGATCAATCAGACACGAGATCGTCTGGATCGCTAAAACCGTCGCGCCACGATGAAGGTAAGTGATTAATTGTCGGCTATTTCGAAGTTGGACTCCGATGGATCGAACGCGGGTAATTTCGTCAATGATTCGCTCAGTCGGCTACGATCCTCTCCGCGCTGTGTTAGAAATCGAGTTTACTTCCGGAAAGATTTACGAGTACGAAAATGTTTCAGAACAAGTGTATCGCGAATTGCTGTCCACTGGCTCAAAGGGCCGCTACTTTGATGCAAACATCAATCGAAAATATTCATATCGGCAACTCTGACGCGTGCGAATCGTTGGAGTCAACGTTTGCTGCGGCGCGACACCTTTTCTGCGTACGGCGCGGCGGGATAGTCGAGCAAGCTTAACTGCGCTCGTTTTTCCCGCAGATCTGCTGCTTCACGGTGAAGAATCTTGCGATAAGTCTCCTTCATTTCTTCCTCTGACGCATTCGGTGGAATAAGGCGAAAGGCCGACGCCGCCAAATAACTCAAATCGAGTTCGAACGCGAGCCAGCGTCGCCCTTCCCGCTCCGCCACTCCCCCAGTTGTATTTGAGCCAGCAAAAATATCGACAACAAGATCTCCGGGATCAGTGAGATAACGGATGAAAAACTCGGGCAGCTTTGCAGGAAAACGCGCAGGATGTGCGGAAACGCCGACGGCTGCACATCCATTCAGGTAACGGCCGTTAGATTCCGAGTTTGGGATCTGCAAAAGATTGGAAGGGATAGCGCCGGAATTATCTTTTCCAAAAGCAGATGCGATGTCATGCCCGCTCGGGCGCTTCTTTGGTGTATAGAATGCGTCGGGATCAGCGATTAGCTTTTTCATACGTTCGCTGTATGGCGCTAAGACTTTCGTGACATCCGCTTTTGGCCAAGCCGTTTTTGAGAACCACCAAACCGTATTCACGGCGTCTTTCGCGCGAAGTTTGCGCTTGTTCACCCATTCGATTGGGCTGGGCAATTTTGATGGATTGAACCAATAGAAGTCCTCCGCAAGCACGAATCCCAACTCATCACAAAATCGCGTGAGGACGCGAAATGGATAAAGGCTTCGAGCAGGAACTCCTTTCAAGTAAGCACCTCCGAGGTCGAGGACAAAACTGCCATCACCGCGGAGCTTCTTCTTAATAAGCGCCGCGAACTGAATCAACCAATCCACATATTCGGCTTCCTTTCGGTTGCCGTATTCTTTCTGCCTTTGCAGGGCAAACGGGGGACTCGTGAAGACGAGATTCACGCTTTCGTCCTCAAGTTCCTCCAAAAGTTCGAGCGCGTCGCCTTGGTATGCAGCACCAAGAGCCGTGATGTAAACCGGCGCAGTCCTCATAATTGCTACTTTAAGTCTGTAGTCTTAAAGACATCATTTTGTCTAGCGTGAATTCGTGACGCGAAAACGAAGCGTACGACGGGTGTTTGGCGACAATCTGCGGCGGCAGCGCAAGGCGCTGGGAATTTCCCAAGAGGATCTTGCCGACAAGGCTGGATTGCATCGAACGTACATAGGTTCCGTCGAGCGGGGAGAACGGAATGTTTCGATAGACAACATCGAGCGGTTGGCAAGCGCCGTTGGCGCGACCATTCAACAACTCTTGCAGCCCTAAGAGAATGAAGTCGCACCCAGATAAAGCGGTGTTAGAACGAATCTTTCCGAGCATACGAGAATATCAAAAGCTCGCATCTAAGCACGGTATCGGCGACATTTTTCAAGACAATGGCGGTAAGTTGCTTCAGTTGGTTCTGATCACTGGGCTGACAGTGATTCCTGGCAGAGAAGGCAATGACGCGCGTGACAAGCGCGGTAAAGAGTACGAGCTGAAATCAGTGAATACTCTGCTTACGAGAAGTTTTTCGACCCATCACCACATGAATCCGGTGATCATCAAGAAATACCGGCAGGTGAATTGGTGCTTCGCGGTCTATGAGGGCATCGAACTGCAGGCTGTGTACTTGTTGCGGCCCGAACAACTCGAGCCGTACTTCTCGAAATGGAAAAGCAAATGGAAGTTGGAACAGCGAGATATTAACAACCCCAAAATTCCATTAAAGTTTGTGATCGAGCACGGGAAGAAGATTTTCTCGACGACCCTAAAGCCTGTTCCCGTCAAGCCGGTGTCGCCAAAGCTGAAGCCGAAGGACACAGAAGCGCCGGAAGGGGAATAGTCGGTGCTTCAGCTTGGCAGCGGAAATCTTCGCGTCAGCTCGCGGACTTTGCCGCGGATTGCTTCGAGGGCGTTCGTGTCGTCGCGGTTTTGGAGGGCGTCGTTCATGAGGTCGGCGATGTCGAGCATTTCTTCTTCCTTCATGCCGCGCGTCGTCACGGCGGGAGTGCCGACGCGAATGCCGCCGGGTTTGAAGATGGGGTAAGTGTCGAAGGGGATTCCGTTTTTGTTTACGGTGATGCCCGCTTTATCGAGGACTTCCTGGGCAACTTTGCCGTTCAAATCTTTCGGGCGGAGATCGACGAGCATGAGGTGGTTGTCGGTACCGCCGGAGGTGATGCGGTAACCGTGCCTCGTTAACGCGGCGGCGAGCGCTTTCGCGTTGATCACGACCTGGCGTTGGTAATCGCGGAATGACGGTTGAAGCGCTTCGTGGAAACAAACGGCTTTCGCGGCGATGACGTGCATGAGCGGGCCGCCCTGGACGCCGGGAAAAACGGTCGCGTCGATCGCTTTCGCATGTTCGGCGGTGCACATGACGATGCCGCCGCGCGGGCCACGCAAACTTTTGTGCGTGGTCGTGGTGACGAACTGGGCGTGCGGAATCGGACTGGGATGCTGGCCGCCAGCGACCAGGCCGGAGATGTGCGCCATGTCGATGAAGAGAAGCGCGCCGACGGAATCGGCGATCTGGCGGAGCCGCGGAAAATCGATGATGCGCGGATAAGCGGACGCGCCGGCGGTGATCATCGCGGGCCGGACTTCCTCGGCCTGCTTTTGTAACGCGTCGTAATCGATCTGCTCCGTTTCGGCGCTGACGCCGTATTGCGAGACTTCGTAAAATTTGCCGGAGAAATTCGCGGGATGGCCGTGGGTGAGATGGCCGCCGTGAGCGAGATTCATCGCGAGGATTTTGTCGCCCGGTTTCAGGACGGAGAAATAAACGGCCATGTTCGCCTGGGCGCCGCTGTGCGGCTGGACGTTGACGTGCTCGCAACCGAAAAGCTGCTTCGCGCGATCGATCGCGAGCTGTTCGGCGGTGTCGACGTTCTCACAGCCGCCGTACCAACGTTTCTTCGGGTAACCCTCCGCGTATTTGTTGGTGAGAACGCTGCCCTGCGCTTCCATCACGGCGCGGCTCGTGAAATTTTCCGAGGCGATCAGCTCGATATTTTCCCGCTGCCGTTTTTCCTCAGCCTGAATCGCAGCGAAAATTTCCGGATCGACTTTGCTCAACGGCCCGCCGCTGCCGCCCGGCGATGTGCCGATGCCGAATGATATGTCGTTAGGCTGATCCGCCATGGTGAAAGATGAAGTTCCGCCGCCGCGCGATTTTGCCGGCACCGCGAGTTCGCTTTGTTCTACGAACGCGAGCACGGTCGGTAAAGCGTTTTTGATTGTCTCGGCGCAGACGGTGTAAACGTCGCGGCTGCACCCGATCGGGTCCGGCACATCGCGCCAAACGGTTTGGCCCGGCTCCTCGAATTCGCGGAGGAGAAACGTTTTGTCGGCCGCCTGCGGAAAGAAAGTGTGGATCGTTTCGAGATGCGCGCCGGTCATGGCGAAGATGTGCGTCGCGCGATCGATCAGCATGCCGGTAAGCGGCTGGCTGCGGAGGCCGCGAATATCGACCCCTTCCTGCTCGCAGACATGAATGGCATGGAGACTCGGCGGTTGCCCGCGGACCGCGTGCACGCCGGCGGAAGAGACCTCGATGTCTTTCCGGTTGCCGACCAGGCGCCGGAAAAGGCCCTCAGCCATGGGGCTGCGGCAGATGTTACCAGTGCAGACGAAAAGAAAGGTCTTCATTCAATCAGCGGCGGGAAGTGTGGTCAGTGTCACCGAATCGTCAACCCAGAATAATTGTATGAACGGTCAGGGTCGTGCCCGACGCACGACTGCCAGTCCCTTGAGCAAATCCA
>DATILK010000130.1:0-10598 GCA_035476555.1 Chthoniobacterales bacterium
CCGTGCAGAGTACGTAGTCGTATTGTTGGGTCGAGTTGGTCCCCTCCTGATCCGGCGTCTTCGTCGTTACTTGCACGCCGCGATCGAGGAGCTTGATCGCTACGACCTCGCGGTTGAAAGTGATGTGCTCCTTCACTTTCTCGCAGAGAGCGTCCGGTAACTGGCTCATGCCTCCTTCCAGAGTTTGCAGGCAACTGCCGGTGCCGACCATCTCATCGCGGATGTACATCGACAGCGCCTTGTCCCACCAGACGTCCAAACTGGTGAAGACGCCGATCGCGTCCTGGATTTCTTCGCCGACACTCTGGACGATAAACTCGCCGAGACTGGTGCCGCTCAGGAGTTGCAGCAGGCGCGTTCCGGCCACGCCGTCGAACATCATCTGTTTCTCGTCCTCGGTCAGTCCTTCGATGAAGTTGTCCATCAGAAAGCCGAGGATGGCGCCGCCACTGGGCGTTTTCTGGAACGCCGGCGAGAGGCGGTAGTGCTTGTAGATGCTCGTCACGTCGGTTTGGCGCGTCACAACGCCGTGAATGTCCCAGAAGCCGTTTTCCACATTGTTGATGAATGTGATCAGCTTGTCGCGCAGGCCCATCTCCGCGATGTAATAATGCGTGTAATCGTGGGTGATGGGCACGCGCATGGCGCCGAGTTCCGCGTAGGAGCCGTCCTTGAAGTGGTGGGTGTGGACGCGCCCGCCGGCGCCGGCGCTGGCCTCGATGATCTCCACCGTGTTGCCGAGCTTGAGCAGCTCGTAGGCGGCCACGAGGCCCGACATGCCGGCTCCGAGGATTACGACATGACGCGGGCCGGTATTTTGCTTGCGAATCTCCTCGAGGATCGTGCTGACGGGGACGTGTGGATAGCCGTTGTCAATGGCGTGGTCGGGACAAGCAGCGGTCGCGCTCATTTCTTCACATCGGGCCGCAGTGCGGTCGCGTCCATCGCCACGAGCGCTCCCGGCGCCGGCAGCGCCGTCTGGACGATCGAGCGGACGGGATACGGCTGCTTGAAGCGCTTCGCGTAGACACCGTTCATCGCCTTGAAATCATTGAGGTTCGCGAGGTAAACCGTAACTTTCGTAACGTCCGCGAGCGAGCAATAGCCAGCCTTCAGAATGGCCTCGATGTTGTTGATGGCCTGATCCGTCTGGCCTTCGATAGTCGGAGAAAGCGTTCCGTCGGGCTTGTTGCCTCCCTCCTCCGCGGTGAAGACAAACGCTCCAGCGATATTGCCCTGGCAATAGGGCCCTATGGGCGGTGGTGCGTCCGGGGTGGTGATACAGGTTCGACTGGACATGGGGTTCTCCTCTGCTCGTCCTCACCGAGCGTACGTTCCAACCCATGTTCGTCAAGCTTAATAGCACCGTCCCAGGTATCGCTCTCCCTCCCCCGACCAGACCAGCACCAAGGACTTTTGAGATCGTGACTTCCCGCCGAGGTCTGTCTAGCGCCTGCGCCGGCCGAAGGAATAGCCGCGATGAGTGCGGCCGCCCCCGATGGAACGTTTGCCGCCGTCGCTAGATTCGGGTTCGAAAAGCGCCGTGTAATGATAAGGAAAGTTTTCCAGCTTCAGGCGCGGGATCTTTTGCCCCATGAAGCGTTCGATCGCCTGGAGCGACGCCAGCTCTTCACCATTCATGAGGGTAAAGGCGTCGCCGACATTTTGGGCGCGCCCGGTTCGGCCAATGCGATGGACGTAATCTTCCGGATGCTCCGGGACATCGTAATTGATGACGTGGCTCACGCCGGCGATATCGATACCGCGCGCGGCGATGTCGGTCGCCACCATGATTTCGTATTTCCCGCTCTTGAATCCTTCGAGCGCTTCGACACGCTCACGCTGCGTCCGGTTCGAATGCATCACGGCAACGGAATGTTTTCCCTGCTTCAGTTTGTGCGCGATGCGATCGGCGCCGTGCTTGGTCCGGCTAAAAATAAGCGCGCTGTCGAAGTTCGTCCGTTCGAGCAGCGCCATAAGGAGATCGAATTTTTGTTCGGCCGCCACGGGGTAGACGGCGTGGGTCACCGTTTCGGCAGGCGAACGTCGCGCGCCGATCTCGACGACTTCCGGTTCGCGCAGGACCCAGGCAGCGAGGCGTTCGATTTCCGGCGGGAGCGTTGCTGAAAACAGAAGCGTTTGCCGGTCCGTCGAGATTTGTTCGACGATTCGCCGCACATCCGGGAGAAAACCCATGTCGAGCATGCGATCGACTTCATCGAGGACGAGGATCTGGACGTGGCGAAAATTCAGCGAACCTTGCTCGAGTAAATCGAGAAGGCGACCGGGAGTGGCTGCCACGATGTCGACGCCGCGCGCCGCTTCCTCGCGTTGCTTGCCGTAGCCGACGCCGCCGTGCACGACCGAAATGCGCAAATCGGTGAAGCGTCCATAATCGCGAAATGCCGTTTCCACCTGCGCCGCCAGCTCACGCGTTGGCTCGAGGACAAGGCACCGAAAAGTCCCGTGCTTCGCCAGCAGGGTGAGGATCGGGAGCGCAAACGCCGCGGTCTTGCCCGTGCCAGTTTGGGCAGTGCCGATCAGATCCTTGCCTGAAAGAACAATGGGAAACGCGCGGAGCTGGATGGGCGTCGGCTCGGTGAATCCCATGGCTTGGGTTCCGCGCACGACTTCGTTCGACAGCCCGAAATCTTTGAATGGCACTCGCTGACTTTACTCGTTGTTAGGCGTCATACAATGAGCACAACGGACACGACGAAAAACAGCCATTGTGCAAAACTCCCAAATGCCCGCGCCGCTTTGTATCTTCGTTCTGGCCGATACCCACGATAAATTGCCGGCGAATCTGGAATCGCTCGCGGCTGGAGCCGACGAAATCTGGCATCTGGGCGATGTCTGTGCGCCGGCGGTTTTGCAGACGATCGAAACGTTTGGCCCACCGGTTTCAGTCGTGCGGGGAAATTGCGACAGCAATTTCGACTGGCCGTTGACGCTGGATCTAAAACGAAACGGAATC
This sequence comes from Chthoniobacterales bacterium, assembly GCA_035476555.1. GTDB lineage: Bacteria > Verrucomicrobiota > Verrucomicrobiia > Chthoniobacterales > UBA10450 > AV80. Next base: position 2,978 of record DATILK010000130.1, read on the forward strand.
CGGTTTCGCCTCGTTCACATCCCGCCGGATGATTCTCCTAGGGATGTAGACGTTGTTCTCCACGGCCACACTCACGTTCCGCGAAACGAGTTTGTGAAGAATGTGCGGTTCCTAAATCCGGGATGCGTTACGCGACCAAACCAGGGAGCGCCGCCGAGCGTCGCTTTCCTGGAGATTGCCGCGGATGGGGAATTGAACTGGCGACTGACGACGCTGCGCTGACTCGCGCGCCGCTGACCGATCGGCCAGCGGGCACGCGGTGAATTAACTGCGCGAAACGACTTCGGTCGCCAACGTGCGAGCGCTGCTGGCGAACAGGGTTGGAACGCGCAAATGCGCGAACTGCCAGATGCCGATGACCGCGCTCAAAACGAGCATGCCGTAAACGAAAGTCTCAAGAATGCCGCGATTGTTTTCTTCTGATCGAACGAGCAAAGCGTAAGTCGATTTCCGAACTGGTTTGAGGGATTTGTTTGTTTTCATAAGGTTGCCCTCTCCTTACGCAATGCCCGTGCCAGCCGCCGAAACAAAGTTCTAAAACGTTGTTTTCCAGTTAGTTGTGTTCAGGGCACAGTTCTGCGCCGCGCGGAAGATATTCCGGCGTCGGGATCAGCCAATTCCGTTTTTGGGACGGCGCGAGCTACTTCTCTTCGCTCTTCTCGCTTTTCTTCGACTTCTTCTCGGGCTTGGCCTCGTCGTCGGTTTCCGGATTCGCGCCTTTGCGCTTCTTGCCTTTTTTTTCGGCCACCGGCTCATCGACAACGACCGGCGCATCCACCCATTCGAGGAACGCAACCTTCGCCGCGTCACTCTTTCGCACGCCGAGCCGGATGATCCGGGTATATCCGCCTTTCCGATCCGCGGAACGCGGCGCGATATCGTCGAACAATTTCTTCACCGCATTTTTCTGGCGGAGAACGGCGAGAGCCGTGCGCCGGGCATGGAGCGAACCATTCTTGCCGAGGGTAACCATCTTTTCCGCGAGAGGCCGGACCGCCTTTGCCTTGGCGAGCGTCGTTTTGATTCGCTGATGCTCGATCAGGCTGCAAACCTGATTCGCGAGCAGTGCTTTCCGGTGCTCAGCCGTCCGGCCGAGCTTCACCGTTTTCTTTTGGTGTCGCATGGGATTGTGCCTAACGAGTGGTTATTCGCCGTTGCTGCCCGCGCCGTTCATGCTCGCTCCGTCGGCGCTCGCCGACGGCATATCTACCAGACCCGGGTCGAATTTCATGCCGAGGCCAAGGCCGAGCTGCTGGAGCTTGTCCTTGATTTCGTTGAGCGATTTCTTGCCGAAGTTGCGGTACTTGAGCATCTCGGCCTCGGTCTTTTGGGCCAGCTGCCCGACCGTGGTGATGTTCGCATTGTTTAGGCAATTCGCCGCCCGCACGCTGAGCTCGATCTCATTCACGCTCATGTTGAGCAGCTTCTTCAGCTTCATGTTCTCTTCGCTCACACCGGCCGGCGTTTCGTCGAACTCGATCACGTCTTCGTTGAAGTTCACGAACACATCGAGGTGATGGCGCAGGATCGCGGAGGCCTGGAGCAGTGCGTCGTCCGGGGTGAGCCGGCCGTCGGTCCAGACATCGAGAATGAGCTTGTCGTAATCGGTTCGTTGACCGACGCGGGTGTTTTCCACGGCGTATTTCACGCGGGTCACAGGCGAAAAAATGGAATCGATCGGGATCAGGCCGATCGGTTGATCGGGTCGCTTGTTTTCATCGCCGGTGGCGAATCCGCGGCCGATGCGCACTTCCAGTTCGGCATCGAACTTGTGCTTCTTGTCCATCGTGCAGATGAGCTGGTCCGGATTAAGAACTTCGTAACCCTGGGCGAGTTGGATGTCGCCCGCGGTGACTTCACCTTCCTTGTTCACCGAAAGCGAGAGCTTGCGCGGCTCGTGCCCATCGGCGGCTTTAAATTTGATTCGCTTCAGGTTGAGAACGATATCGGTCACGTCCTCGACCACGCCGGGCAAAGTGGCGAATTCATGTTGCGCCCCTGTGATTTTCACCGCGGTGATGGCTGCGCCTTCCAGGGATGAAAGCAGGACGCGACGAAGCGAGTTGCCGACTGTGTGGCCGTAACCGGCTTCGAATGGTTCCGCGACAAAGCGCGCGTAGGTTTCTGTGGCGCCGTGCTCGTCCTTGACGAGGGTCTTCGGCATTTCAAAACGACCGTAATGAACTGGCATGATGCGAATTAAGAATTACGAATTATGAATTAAGAAAGCAGAACACTTCTTAATTCTTAAATCTTACTTCTTCCTTTACTCCGCGCCGGGTTACCCCTGACGAGTGCGGCCTCGCGTCAAGCGACGGAAACCCAGGGACCAACGGCGCAACTTCAAAAACTCGTTGCGGGACGGGAATGAACACCGGCAGGCGCCATTTGCAAGCGCCGATTTCTAGCCTTCCACGATCTCGTCCGGCAACTCGTTAGGCGCGGGACCCGTTCTCGGAAAATACTTCGCCAGCAATTCTCCGGTCGATTCGATTGCTTCCACCAATGCCTGGGTAAAATCTTCGCGCAGGAAATGTTTGCGCATCCGGGCGACGAGGTCCTGCCAGAACTTTTCCCCGCATTTCTGGTGCACGCCTTCGTCGCCGATCACGGCGAATTTCTGAGCGCGCGGCGCCACAAAAATCAAAACTGCGTTCCGTTCGGCGGTCTTCTCCATCTCAAGCTGTCCGAATTTTTTCTGGGCGCGTTCCAAAGCGTCCTCGTCGAACTTCCCCCTCTGGAGAAACACTCGGATCTGCCCGGACGTCTTCGCTTCTGCCGCTTTGATTGCATTCACGATGCGGTCGTGCTCGAGCTCGCGAATAAACCGGTGGGTGCGCATTCCTTTTACCAACTGCCGCTGGAACCTCCCCCGCCAAAACTTCCGCCGCCACCGCTAAACCCGCTAAACCCGCCACCGGAAGAGGAACCGCCCGACCATCCACCGCCGCTGCCCCATCCGCTGCTGATGAACGGGCCACCCAGCCCGGTATAACCGAAGCCGCCGCGCCTGCGTCCCAGCCGGATGATCGTCAGGATAATAATGAGCATGATAATGAATCCCAGCGGTCCCCAGCCGCTCGATTCGGGCTTTCGGCTCTTCTCCCGCGCTGTCGTTCCGTCGCCTTTGTATTCGCCGCGGATCGCCTTGAGAATCAGGTCAATCCCTTCATCTAGGCCCCCCGCATAATCGCCACTTCGAAAATGCGGAGTTATGTGACGGCTACGAATGTCGAACGCCGTCACGTCCGGCAGCGCGCCCTCGAGCCCATAGCCGACTTGGATCGAAATCTTGCGGTCCTGAACGAAGACCAGCATCACGACACCGTTTCGTTGTCCCTTCTGACCAACGCCCCAGGATTCCGCTACCCGCTGCGCGTAGTCTTCGACAGACGAATCGCTTTCCATTTTTGGAAACACGGCCACCACGATCTGGTTCGAAGTATCGCGTTCGAATTGCGCGAGCTTTTCGTTAAGCGCGAGCGCCTTTTCTTTCGGAACGACGTTCGCGTAATCGTTGAAATATCCAGCCGGTTTCGGCGGGATCTTCTCGGCGGCCCCGAGATTGGCGGCGCCAAGAACCAGAACCGCGAAAGCAGCAACAGCGCGAATCACGCTATGGAGTCGTAGCCGGTGTCGTGGCAGGAGGCGGCGTGGTTGCCGGCTTGTTGAAATCGAATTTTACTTCCGGCGCTTTTTCGGCGCCGGCCGCAGCGGTGAAGAACGGTCGCGGTTTGAAGCCAAACATCTTGTTCAGCATGTTGGTCGGGAAACGTTCCAACGCCGTGTTGTATTCCTGCACCGCGCTGTTGAAATTATTTCGTTCCACCGAGATCCGGTTCTCCGTTCCTTCCAATTGCGCCTGTAAATTCTGGAACGCCTCCGTCGCCTTGAGCTGCGGATAATTTTCGCTCACCACCAGCAGGCGCGACAACGCCGTGCTCAACTGCCCTTGGGCTTTTTGAAATTTTTCCAGCTCCGCCGCGTCCGTCGGCGCTTTGCTCGGATCGAGTTTCACCTGGCCCACGCTCGCCCGCGCGTTCGTCACTTCGGTCAAGGTCGACTTCTCGAAATTCGCCGCGCCGGCCACGGTGTTGACCAGGTTCGGAATGAGATCAGCCCGCCGTTGATAGACCGATTGCACGTCGGCCCATTTCTTGTTCACGTTCTGCTCGAGCGTGACCAGCCGGTTGTAGGTGCCACAACCAGTGAGGCTGAAGAGCGAAGCCAGCGCGAGGATTTTGCCGAGTGAGAGAAATGTTTTCATAAGTCGGATGCGCGATCGCGCCGGGTGAATCGTCGTTAAACTGCCTGCCAAGTCAATCCTGCGCCGCGGGTTCGGCGGCGGGGGTTGCCACCGTTTCATCCGAAGTGGCGCTTTCTGGGCGCGGCGCAACGGGGAAATGCCGCGTTCGCAACTCCTCGGCGTTTGGCAATTCATCGAGATTGCGCAAACCGAAGTGTTCCAGGAAAAATTCGGTCGTCTCATAGATCAACGGACGACCGGGCACTTCGGCGCGGCCGGCAATCTTCACCAAACCGCGCTCCATCAAATTTTGGAGAACGCCGTCCACGGCTACTCCGCGCACGGCTTCGATGTCCGCGCGGGTGATGGGCTGCCGATAGGCAATGATCGCCAGGGTTTCGAGCGAAGGCGGCGTAAGCCGCGCTGGTTTCGTCGCTGGGAAAAGCTGTCGAACCCACGACGCGTAAGCCGGATCGCTCACCAGTTGCCAGCCGTCGGCTTTCTCGGCGAGTTGGAACGCGCGGGTTTGCTGCACGTACTCAATCTTCAATTGCTCGAGAGCAGCCGCGACCTGCGCTTCGGTTACCTTTGCGAACTCGTTAGGCAAAAGTTCATCGTCGCCGCCGGCGCTTTTGATCGCAGTGGAAAGCTCGCGCGCCGTCAGCGGTTTTTGCGCGGCGAACAAGAGTGCTTCGAGAACCTGGGTAAGAGCCATCGTCTCTACACTCCTATCGCGCTCTGGATCGCTTCCGCGATTCGGTTCGCCTGGCGATCGATCTGCTCCAGTTCGCGGCCTTCGATGAGAAGTCGGATCTTCGGTTCGGTTCCGGAATAGCGCAGGAGCACGCGTCCTTTGCCCGACAGTTCTTTCTCCGCGTCGCCCACCAGCTTCATCACCGCCGGCAATTCTTCGAGCGGCCGTTTTTCCTTCACCTTCAAATTTCGCTGCGCCTGCGGATATTTTTTCAGGCAGCCTTTCAGCTCGCTTAGCGGTTTGCCGGTGGCCTTCATGATCCGCAAGACCTGGAGCGCGCTGATGATCCCGTCGCCGGTCGTAGTGAAGTCGCGAAAAATCATGTGCCCGCTCTGTTCGCCGCCCAGATTCAAATTTCGGTCCACCATTTCCTCGATCACGTAGCGATCGCCAACCTTCGTCCGCACCACTTTGCCGCCGGCCGAACCGAGCGCTTCATCCAAACCAAAATTGCTCATCACGGTGGCGACGAGCGTTTGCTCCGCAAGCCGGCCGGACTTCAATAAATCAACGGCCGCGATCGCGAGAATCTCATCGCCATCGACCAGCTCGCCTTTTTCATCGCAAAGCAAAACGCGGTCGGCATCGCCGTCGTGGGTGATCCCGATCTGCGCGCCGCTCTCTTTCACCACGCGTTGAATTTCTTCCGGAAACGTGCTGCCGCAGTCCGCATTGATGTTCGTTCCGTTCGGCTCGTCGTGCACGACCGTGAGGTCCGCCCCCAGCTCGCGCAGAATGCACGGCGTCGATTTGTAAGCAGCGCCATTCGCGACGTCCACGGCCACCCGCATTTTTTCCAGCGACATGCCGCGAGGAAAACTCGCTTTGGCAAACTCGACGTATCGGCCGAGCGCGTCATCGATGCGCCGGGCGCGTCCGATTTTTCCTGCCGTCGGCCGGATCGAATCGATCGCGCCGCTGAAGACGAGGTCTTCAATTTGTTGTTCGACCTGATCGTCGAGCTTGTAACCGTCGTGCCGGAAAAATTTAATGCCGTTATCTTCGTACGGATTGTGCGAGGCAGAGAGAACGATTCCGGCGTCAGCCCGAAGCGAACGCGTGATGTAGGCCACGCCAGGAGTTGGCAGCGGACCGATGATCAGGACATCGACGCCGAGCGAAGTAATCCCCGCGACGAGCGCGTTCTCGAGCATGTACCCGGAGAGCCGCGTGTCTTTTCCAAGAACGATTTTCGGTCGCGCCCCGGTGGGATGTTCGCGCGGATTCAGCTTGGTAAAAATGTGCGCGGCGGCGCGGCCCAGCTTCAACGCCGTTTCGGCCGTGACCGGCTCCACGTTCGCCACTCCGCGAACGCCGTCGGTCCCGAAAATCTTTTTCGTCTGCGCCACCTCGGTTATGTAAGGGATTCTCCCGCTGCTTTCATCTCATTAATCTTGCGATGCAAAGTGCGCCGGCTGATTCCGAGCTTCTGTGCGGCTTTCGTGATGTTGCCGTTCGTCGTCGCGAGCGCCTGCATGATGAGGCGCTTCTCGGTTTCGTGCAGGTCGAGCGCGCTCGATTTTTCACCGAACGCTTTCGCCGGCGTTATTCCACCGGGCAACGTCGCGCCGGTCGCCCCGCGAACATTCGGCGGCAAATCCCGCAACGTCATCTTCGAGCCGCGGACCATCACTACGCCGTGCTCGATCGCCGTCCGCAATTCGCGCACGTTCCCCGGCCAATTGTAAGTCAGGAGCGCATTCATCGCGTCCGCCGTTATTTCGAGCAGCGGCTTTTCGTTCACCTTGCAGAAGTGGCGGAGAAAACTGCGGACGAGGAGCGGCACGTCTTCCTTCCGTTCCCGCAACGGCGGCATCGTGATGTGAACGACGTTGAGCCGGAAATAGAGGTCGTCCCGAAATTTTCCCTCGGCCACCAGCTTCTCGAGATTTTTATTCGTCGCGGCGATCAGGCGAACATCGGCGCGCAAGGTCTGGTTGCCGCCGACGCGTTCGAAGGCGCGCTCCTCGCTCATCACCCGGAGCAGTTTCACCTGGGTGCTCGCATCGATCTCGCCAATCTCATCGAGAAAAATCGTGCCGCCATTCGCCTGCTCGAAACGCCCGATGCGGCGTTCGTGCGCGCCGGTAAACGCGCCGCGCTCATGCCCGAACAATTCGCTCTCGAGCAACTGCGGCGAGAGCGCCGCGCAATGCACCGTCACAAACTTCGCCTTGTTCCTGCGGCTCAAATTATGGATCGCCTGCGCGGCCAATTCCTTTCCGGTCCCGCTCTCGCCTTCAATCAACACGTTGGCTGACGACGGCGCGACCTGCCGGATCGTGTCGAGCACTTCGCGCAAGGACGGCGATTCGCCGATGATGTTCTCCAGTCCGTAACGTTCGTCGATCTGCTGCCGCAACGCGCGGTTCTCCTGCTCCATCTTCCGGCTCGCCAGCGCCCGCGCGATCAGCATTTCGACCTTGTCGAGATTCAGCGGCTTGGTCACGAAATCGTAGGCGCCGCGTTTCATCGCTTCGACCGCGGTGTCCACCGTCCCATAGGCCGTCATCATGATGCAGATGGGCGGATGCGGGAGTTTCATCGCGCGTTCGATCAACGTCATGCCGTCCTCGCCGCCCAGCCGCAGGTCCGTGATGAGCACGTCGATCGGTTCGCGT
>DATILK010000131.1:0-6015 GCA_035476555.1 Chthoniobacterales bacterium
AAAAGCGGGCCGACGCCGGGCATCCCGGCAAGAAATTTGGCAGTCTCATCGAGCGTAGCCCGTTGGGCGAAAGCCGGCGCCCCCAAGAACAGAACCGAACACAAAGAAAGCAGAAGTCGTTTCATGAATGCGCTTAAGACGGCTGTGCCACTTTTGTTTTCGGAGAAAGAAAGTAGACGATCAACCCCAACGCCATTGTAGCAAGTCCCCAGAGTGACGGCGCGCGGGTCGAAGAGTCCGCGAGCAGATGTTCCAGCATCCAAAGGCTGATGGCGAGAAAGACCAGCGGCGTGATCGGGTATCCCCAGGTGCGATAAGGCCGTGGCAAATCAGGTTGTGTCCAACGCAGCACGAAAACGCCGAGCACGGTCAGCGTCGAACAAAGGGTGAGGCTGAACTGGACGTAATTAACGGCCGTTGCAAAAGTCGCCGTTAAGAGGAGCACGATCACAATGGCGAACTGCGTCAGGATCGCGTTGACTGGAACGCCGTGCGGGTTACGCCGGCCGAGCCAGCTCAACGCTCGCAGATCTTCGCCCATGGCTGCGGTGATTCGCGGGCCGATCCACATCATTCCGCTCACGCTCGAGATCAGGCCGAGACAAATAAAAAGCCCCGTGATCTTCGCACCGGCGCCGCCAAAAATGTGGAAGCCGGCGATGATCGCGACTTGTTGTTTGCCCGCCATCTCCGCGGCGGGAGTCGTGCGCAGAAATGCGGCATTCGTCGCGACATAAAGAAGAACGACCAGAACCGTCCCAATCCCGACAGACAGCGGCACGGTGCGCGACGGATTCCGCAGCTCGCCCACGATGTAGGTCGACGCGTTCCAGCCGGAGTAAGCATACATTACCCAATAAAGACTGACCGCGAACGGTGCACTTATGATCAACGTTCCGTCGCCTTTGGCCGGGAGAAATGAAATCGGCTGCGACGACTTCACGCAAAATCCGGCGACCACGATGACGAGGATCAGCGCGATTTTCAGAATCGTGGAGCCATTCTGAAACGCGCTGCCCAACTGGAGATCGCGCAGCAAAACGACCGTGCAAATAGTCACGATTGCGAGCGAAAGAACGAGCGGGTTTAGGCCTGGGAAAACATCGGCGAAATAAGTGCCGAAAGCGATGGCCGCGATCGCGACCGGCGCCGCGAATCCGATCGTCGCCGAAATCCAGCCGGCGAGAAATCCGAGCGACGGATGATAGATCGCGCTCAAGAAATTGTACTCGCCACCCGACCGCGGCAGCGCCGCGCCGAGTTCCGCATAAGACAGCGCGCCGCACAATGCGCAGATCCCACCCGCAATCCAAAGCGCCATGATCGAAAAACCGGTCGGCAATCCCGTCACCTGAAATCCGAGGCTCGTGAAGATGCCGGTGCCGACCATGTTCGCGACCACGATGCAAGTCGCGGTCAGCGGCGAGATAGTGTGTTTGCCTTCCACGACAGCGGCCATGCGGCGACTCATCTAGAGGGTGAGCGCGGTTCCGTCAATGGTGTGGCGCCGCATGTTTTTGCGGTTGCGTTCGCCGTTCGATGCGGCATAATCGACACCTCAAGACGCGGGGTGGAGCAGCCTGGTAGCTCGTCAGGCTCATAACCTGAAGGCCGCGGGTTCAAATCCCGCCCCCGCAACCCAAATTTGTTTTCCGCCGCGGCGTGTCTATTATCAAGGCCGCATTCCGATCCAGAGTAGCTCAGTGGTAGAGCGGTCGGCTGTTAACCGATTGGTCGTAGGTTCGAATCCTACCTCTGGAGCCAGATCGCAATCTCTCCACGATTTACTTTCGAGCCGAAAACGAATCGAATCGCGCTCGTGGGGAAGAAGGGAAAAGGGGAATCGAGAATTCTTGTCGGCACGGCGAGCTGGTCGGACCCGGGATTTGTCGAGCATTGGTATCCGAAGAAAATGCCGGCGGGCGAGCGGCTGGCGTGGTACGCCCAACACTTCGAAATGGTTGAGGTGAATTCGACTTTCTACTCGATACCGGACCCACGGCTGGCCGAACGCTGGATCCAAAGCACGCCGGACCGTTTCGTTTTCGACGTGAAGCTGCATCAGCTGCTCTCGCGGCATTCGACGAATTTGAAAATGTTGCCGCCGCCGCTGCAAAAAGCGGCGGAGAGCGACACGAAAGGGAAGGTGAAACTGACGCCGAAAATCGAGCGCGCCATGATCGACGAGTTTGTCCGGCCGATCGAAATCCTGCGTGCGCACGACAAACTGGGTGCGTTGCTCCTCCAACTTTCGCCGGGTTTTTCGCCGCGCAAACATCAGCTGAGCGAACTCGACGACTTGTTAGGCGCACTCGCGGATTACCGGATCGCGATCGAATTGCGGAATCGCAATTGGGTCGAAGGTGAGAACCTCGAAGCGACGCTGTGTTTCTTCCGGAAACATTCCGCGACGCTGGTTTCAGTCGATGCTCCGACCGAAAAACATTTCACGATCATGCCGCCCGAGTTGAATGCGGTCACAAATCCGGAGCTGGCCTATCTGCGCCTGCACGGACGCGACGCGCACGCTTACACGACGGGGAAAACTGTCGCGGCGCGATTCAATTACGATTACACGGACGCGGAGATCGACGAAGTGGCAGACCGTGCGAAAGACCTGGCGGACGAGGCGAAGGAAGTACACGTCGTTTTCAATAACAACGCGCTCGATTACGCGCCGCACGCGGCCTTGCGGATGCGCAAAGCGCTCCGTCAAATGATTCCGCCGACGGCGCGGCAATCGGAGCTATTCTAATCCCATGGCCGAACCGGGAACCGATCCGCCAACACTTGGGCCACTGCGGCGGCTTCATCGTTGGATGCGCGCGCATCACATCACGCTGATGACGTTGCCGGACACGCCGCACAACATCGCGCTCGGTGCGGCGATCGGGATGTTCTTCGGGTTCACGCCGCTGTTCACCATGAAAACGCTGCTGGCGTTTCTTGTGACTTGGCTTTTTCGAGCGAACAAAACCGCCGCTGTCATCACGGTGACGCTTCACGATGTTCTCCTTCCGCTCGTCCCGGCGATCTTCTTCTGGCAGTACCGCCTCGGGATGTGGGCACTCTATCATCGTGTGCCGGAGCGCGCCGGATTTCGTCGCGTCTCGCTGTCGGAATGGATGGAATGGACGACGTTTCTCACCGTCGGCCGGCCGATCCTGATCGGCTCGCTTTTTTTCGCAGTGCCGGCGGGGCTCCTGGTTTATTTCGGTTTGCGAGCGGTCTTGATCCGCGCGCGCGCCAAGACGACGACGGTTAATGACGGCCCCGTGTAGCGGCGCGTGTCCTCACGCGCAGTCGTCGACCTCGCGGCTGAGACAGCCGCCGCTACAGACGACGACGAATCTGCTTTCGTCGAATAAAAGAGGCTTCTAGGCTAGCGACATGAAGAAGTTCATCGCCGCGTTTGTCGCCCTGGCTCTTTGTCTGCCAGCGTTCATTGAAGCCAAGACGCTGAAGTTTCCGCAAAAGCATCCCGAGTTCAGCGTGACGTTTCCGAACGATTGGAAAGCCGAGATCACGAGCGCCGGCATCATTAGCGCGCAACCGAAAGGCGCCGCCTACGCGATCAGCATTTTTCCTGTGCAGGCAAATACCGCTCGCGGCGCGATCGAAGAAACAATGAAGGAAGTGGAAAATCGTTTCTCCGATGTGAAAGCGAACGACCCGGTGGAGTTCAAGAGTGACGCCGGCGTCAAAATGCTCGAAACCGACATGACGGGAAAAGACAAGGGATCGCCTCGGGCGTTGGCGATCGTGGCTTTTAGTTTCGACAAGGAAAACTACTTCGCTGTCTTCCAGGCTGGGACACCGGAGGCGGACAAGCAATATACGCAGCAGGTCGTCGCGATCGTGAATTCGATCACCGCACTCAATAGCCGGCGCGACGAAGATTAGCCGCTGGATTGCCACCTGCGCGATTCGGCGCGCGTGTTTCGTGATCGGCTGCGCGGGTGGGGGAATTTTCGGAGTGGAGTAATATCCAAGGGATTCTGTGTTTCGTCGCTTTCGATTCACCGGCATTGTGGCGTCGCAGACGATCATCGAGCTTCTCGCAGGAGCCGACGTAACGGTGACCCGTTTTTGCGCTTCTCAGGACGTAAACGTGAAACATACCGGTCGTGATGTGTAACGCGGATGGTCGGGGTGACAGGATTTGAACCTGCGACCTCCTGGTCCCAAACCAGGCGCTCTACCAAGCTAAGCTACACCCCGCCTAGGATGACGCTTACCATGTGCGGTTGGCGCCCGCATGCGCAAAGTTCGAGATGACAATATTAACGGTTTTCGGCGTAGCGCCGTAGCCGCCGCATTTCTGAGCCAAGCGACACTGCGTTTCTTGTGATATTTAGTTCCGCTTCTCGATGAGACTTTCACTGCTTCTGGTAACGGCGACGGCTTTGGTGGCGCGCCTGGCGATCGGCCAGGAGCCTCCTTTGCCGGAGGCTACGTCTACGCCTGCCCCGAGCCCGAGCGCGCGGCCGCAATTGAACATTCCGGACATCCCGATCGAAGTGGAACCTACTCCACTCGTTCCGAACAGCTCGCCGGCGCCGAAGAAAAGTCTGCCTTCCATCCAGGAGCTCGATACAGCGTTTCAACATTCCTCGTTAGGCGCGGCCGTGGAAGAACAGCGATTGCACCTCGAATGGCGCAAACTTCAGAATCGCGTGAGCCAGGACCCGGAAGTGATTGCCGCGAAAAAAGCGATCGCGAGAGGGCTGACCGACCCGGAGAAGCGCGATCTCACGCGCGCGTATTACAAAATCTTTTACGGCCGGATGCTGGCGCTGGCCGAAACGCCGGAGGTGAAGGCGTACCTGGAACAGAAAAAAAAGGACGCGATCAACGGCCTTGCCCAGCCCCACCTTCGGCCCGAGCCCACGCCTAGTTCCAGTCCGAAGCGGTGATTCGTTGCCTAACGAGTCAGCAATGGCGAACGCCGGCTTGCCCAACGCGAATTAGCCGCTAGGATTGGCGGCGCTCAACGGCGCGTTCGTCTATCGGTTAGGACATGGCCCTCTCAAGGCCGAAAGACGGGTTCGATTCCCGTACGCGCTGCCACTTCCTTAGCGATCCAGATTCGGCGCCAGCCATTTCTGGACGTAATCGGTCGCGACGCCTTTTCGGCTCGCATAATCGAGTGCCTGGTCGTCGCCGATTTTGCCCACGCCGAAATATTTGGAATCGGGGTGCGAAAAATAAAGTCCGCTGACGCTGGCGCCCGGATGCATCGCGAACGATTCCGTAAGCGTGATGCCGGTTCGCTTTTCGGCATCGAGCAAATCGAAGAGTGTCCGTTTTTCCGTGTGATCGGGCGACGCCGGATAACCCGCGGCCGGGCGAATGCCGCGATATTTCTCGCGGAGCAATTCTTCCGTCGAAAGATTTTCGGCGCGCCCGAATCCCCAGGCGTTGCGCGCCTCGCGATGGAGGAATTCCGCAAACGCTTCGGCAAGCCGGTCCGCGAGTGCTTTCGTCAGGATCGCATTGTAGTCGTCGTGATCGGCCGCGAACTTCGCCGCCAGTTCATCGGCGCCGATCCCAGCGGTGACAGCGAATCCCCCCAAGTAATCGAGTGCGTCCGGCGCGATGTAATCCGCCAGACTATGATTGAATTGGCCGGAGGGTTTTTGCATTTGCTGGCGCAAAAAGTAGAACGTCGCCAACGATTCGGTCCGCGCTTCATCGCGATAAACCTGCACGTCGTCCCCGACAGCCTTCGCTGGCCAAAAAGCAAAAACGCCGCGAGCCGTGAGTAGTTTCTCGGCGCGAATCCGCTCCAGTAACTCTTGCGCGTCGTCGAACAATTCACGCGCCTGCTTCCCCACAACCGGATCGTCGAAGATCGCCGGATAGCGGCCGCGCAGTTCCCAGGTGTGGAAGAACGGCGACCAATCAATGTAAGGAATAAGATGGTCGAGCGAGATGTTTCTCGTCTGGGGAGCGCACGCGCCTCGCGTGCTGGTTTCGGCGCCCTCGCCGAAACGTTCTTCCTGCGCGCCCGAA
>DATILK010000132.1:0-10927 GCA_035476555.1 Chthoniobacterales bacterium
AAAACGGGTACAGCTTTCTGACGTGAAATAAAGGCCCCGGGCTGCTTTGAGTCGCGGACGCGCCGAATTCGAAGGGTTCTAACAGAAGTTAGCAAAGAAAACGAAGGTTCAGAGTCTTGGCGCGGCGTCGCCCGGTCTGACGTCAGAGGGCACTGGAGACCGCCGCTCCTTGAGGCTGCTAGCTTTATGCTGATTGTCGGCAAGCCCTGACCGTGTTCGACATCAACATCGCAATCGTCATTGGTCCCACGCCGCCGGGGACGGGCGTAATCGCGGAGGCTTTCTCCGACACTTCGGCAAACGCCACGTCGCCGACGAGCCGGTAACCGCGCTCCATCGTCGGGTCATCCACTCGATTGATTCCGACATCGATCACGACCGCGCCTTCGCGGACATGTTCCGCGCGGACAAATTCGGGCTGACCCATCGCCGCGATCAAGATGTCGGCCGAGCGCGTAATCTCTGCCAGCCGTTTACTGCGCGAATGCACGACGGTCACGGTCGCGTCGCCGCCTTTGCCTTTGCGCATAAGAAGAAGTGCGAGCGGTTTTCCCACAATCATGCTGCGTCCCAGAATGACGACCTGCGCCCCGGCAATTTCGATTCCGCTTTCAATGAGCAACCGCTGGCAACCGAGCGGTGTGCACGGAACGAAACCGTTCTTATCGCCGAGAGCGAGCTTGGCGACGTTCGCCGGGTGAAAGCCATCGACGTCTTTCGCGGGATCGATTACGCGAACGACAGCGGCTTCGTCGATCTGCTTTGGCGGCGGGGACTGAACCAGGATGCCGTGGATCGCCGGATCGCCATTCAAGTCACGGACACGACCGAGCAACTCATCCTGGGTCGTATCGGCCGGCAGCTCCAGTTTCACGGAATGTAATCCGAGATCGCGACACATCTTGTCCTTCGATCGCACGTAAGCGCGCGACGCTGGATTGTCTCCGACGAGCACGACCGCGAGTCCGGGAGTCCGGCCGCGCCGCTTTAGCTCGGCGATTTCACCGCGCAGTTCTGCGTAAACTTTTTCGGCGATAGCGCGCCCTTCGATCAGATGCGTCATGGCTGTTCTATCAAGCTCATCATCGCGTTTTGTAAACGCAACTGTTCGGCCTCGAACTGTCCGGCGTTTTCCAGCGGCGGCACTTGAATCGGCTGCCCGAAGATCGCGCGCAGGGTCGCGAACGGCCACGGCGCGACGAAACGGTCCCAACTTTTCAGCCGCCAGCAACTCGAATACTCCATGTGGATCGGCACAATCGGCGCGCCGCTTTTTTGGGCGAGAAAAATAACGCCCTGGCTGACGTGGTAGACGGGGCCGCGTGGACCGTCGGGCGTGAACAGGACGTTGCCGTCCGCTGCCAGCGTGTCCATGAGCTGGCGCATGGCGATTACGCCTTTGCGCGAGCTCGAGCCGCGAATCGTGCCGTAACCGGAACGCTCGATCCAGTTCGCGATCAGATCGCCGTCGCGGCTGGCGCTGATCAGGCCGTAGCTCTGTCGCGTTGGAAAACTTGGATCGAAAACGCGCGGCAACATCAGGAGACGGTTGTGCCAGATCGCGAAGATCACCGGCTGATTGCGAACGAACTCGATGACGCGGTGCGGATCTTCGATGCGCAATCGAATTGTGCGCGCCCAAACGCGATAAATTCCAAAGCCGAGCGCGAGGAGCAGCCGCGCCGGCCAGCTCTCCAACTTCACGTCGGCTTGGCCTGTCCGTTGTCGTGACGCCAGCGATACGCGGCGGGATTCGGCAGACCGAGTTGGTCCAGGATCCGCCAGACCACGGTGTCGGCCACGGCTTCGACCGATGCGGGGCGACTGTAAAACGATGGAATCGCCGGAAGGACAACCGCGCCGGCTTCAAGCAGCGTGACGACGTTGCGTGCGTGAATCAGGCTCCACGGGGTTTCGCGCGGGACGAGCACGAGCTTCCGGCGTTCCTTCAGGAAAACATCGGCCGCGCGCAAGAGCGCGGTGTCGCTGCAACCGGAAGCGATCCGGCCGAGCGTCGCCATCGAACAAGGCGCGATGACCATTGCGTCGAAACGCGCCGAACCGCTCACGAACGGGACGTTGAGATCGTTCTCCGGGTGTTCCAAAACGCCGGAAGGAATCACTAACCGCTCGACTTCCTGCGCTGCCACCTGTTTGGCGTGGCCGCTCAGAACGAGGTGCACTTCGTTCGCCGCGCAATCGATCTGGCTGAGGAGCCGTTGCAAATAAATCGTGCCGCTCGCCCCCGTGGCCGCGATCACCAGTTTCATGCGCTTAACCAATCACATTGAAATTCAATTCACACGCGCAATTAGTGAGGAATGGTCAAAAAGCTTCTGCACACCCGTTATCGCGTCATCGACCTGGACAAGACCGTTGCGTTTTATCGTGACGTTCTTGGCTTGGAGGAGACGCGGCGCCACACCTCGGGCCGCGGCTCGCAACTGGTCTTCTTCAAGGCGCCGGGAAGCGAGGAGGAAATCGAGATCTGCAAATTCGACAAGAGCGGGCCGGTGGTGGTGGGACCGGATCTGACTCATTTGGCGTTTGAGGTGGACGATCTGGAGGCGTTTGCGCGCGAGTCGGCGAAGAAAGGCTATCCGCTTTCGGATGGCCCGCACCCGCACGGCAAAGATGGCGCCATCGCGTTTATCGATGCGCCGGAAGGTTACGAGATCGAGTTGATCCAGCGCGCCTCCGACGAATAACGGAGCAAGCAGCTTGCGCGGACAAAAATTCTGCCTCTTAGTTCTGCCCGTGAAACGCCACCGCGAAATATTCGTTTTCTTCTGCACGCTTGCGCTGGCGTTTTCGTCCGTCGCCGCGAAGAAGCAGAGCTACAAGACAGTCCGGCCGATGGAAGTGCCGGATGGCCTTTCCTCCAATGAGAAGAAGGCCGAACCGGCGCCGGCAGGTCCGCCGCCGCCGGGATCTGTTTCGAAAATTGCACCGGTCACCCGCGCCGTTTCAGTGATGGTGATCGATGCGCGGACCGGCGAGATTTTCTACGAAAAAAACGCAGACGCTCCGCGGCCCGCTGCGAGCACCCAGAAATTACTGACCGCGCTCATCGTTTCCGAGCGCGGTTACCTTGATCGGCCGGTCACGGTCCAGCCTGTCGACACCATGGCTGAACCCGTGAAGCTGAACATTCGGTCAGGCGAAACTTATACTCGGCTGGAACTGTTGCGCGCCCTGCTCGTGAAAAGCCCGAACGATGTGGCACGTTGCCTGGCGCGCGATTCCGCCGGCAGCATTGAGGCGTTCGCCGATCTGATGAACCAGAAAGCGCGCGAACTCGGCGCGACGCATTCGCATTTCGTCAATCCAAACGGGTTGCCCATCCCAGGCCAGTATTCTTCCGCTCGCGATCTGTCGATCATCGCGAAGGCGGCTTACGCCAATCCCACTATCCGCTCGATCGTTTGTCTACCTAATCTCGTCTTTCGTTACGCGAACGGCCGAACGCGTGAGTTAGAGAATACGAACAAAGTCCTGCGACGGCTCTCCTATTGTAACGGAATGAAGACCGGTTACACCGAAGCAGCCGGCCATTGTTTGATCGCGAGTGGAACGCGGCCCGGGCGCGACATCATCGTCGTCGTCCTGGGCGACAGCAAATCCGGCGTTTGGCAGGACGCGTCCGCGCTTCTTTCCTGGGGACTCTGGATGTAGCGGAGTGGCCTTTGGCCTACAGACCGCCGGCTGCGGTGTTGCGGAGCAACGGAGAAGGCACAACGGCTGGATTCTTGATCGGATCGTTCGGTCCGGCGCCGACTTCCTCAGGACCTTCAGCTGGAGGTGCGGGTTCAGTCGTGTCGGTCGATGCCAGGCGAGACGTATTCATCTCGCGAAGCGTGGTACGCTTGGTGGTCGTAGCTGTCGTTGAGCAAGCGGCAAGGAGAGTGACGGCGAGCAAACCTGCGGTGATTTTGGTGATCATTTTCGTTGGACTCTGTAATGTTTAAGGCGGGAATCTCCCGACGGTCTTTATAATTACTATATTTCCCCGTTTCTTGGCAAGCAGGATTTTTGCGAATCGCGATGCATTCTTGAGAATGCCCGGTTTTCCTAGGTAAATCGGTCTAGAATCGGCCCCAGTTTTTGCCGGGTCGCCGCCGGCCAAAGCTTCCGGTCCGTGATCACGGCCGTATCGAGAGCCCGGTGTTCCGGCCAATTGGGTTCGGCCGGGATTCGTGGGATGGCTTCTGACAGGATTTTTTTCGCGGTTTCGGCGTTCGCGACGAGATGCTCGAAAACGGTCTGCGCGGAGACCGGCTCTTCTTCGACCTTCCAGCAATCGTAGTCAGTGATCATGGCCAGGGTGGCGAGCGCGATCTCGGCTTCGCGCGCCAGCTTCGCTTCCGGGATATTAGTCATGCCGATGACGTCGAATCCCTGGCGGCGATTGAATTCGGACTCAGCGCGAGTGGAAAAAGCCGGTCCATCCATGCCCACGTAAGTGCCACCGTTGTGGACCCGAATCCCGAGCGTCTGGGCCGACTGCGCCAAAATATTTCGCAGGCCGGTTGAGATCGGCTCGGCAAAGCCGACGTGCGCGGCGATCCCGTCACCGAAAAACGTGTTTTGGGCGCGCTGACTCGTGCGATCGAAGAATTGTGACGGCAGCAGGACATCGCGGGGCGCGTATTGGTCCTGCAAGCTGCCGACGGCGGTGACGCAAATAATCCAGCGCGCATTGAGCGAACGCAGTGCGTAAATGTTCGCTCGATGATTCAATTCGTGCGGCAGCAAACGATGGCCGCGACCATGACGCGGAAGAAAATACACCTGCCGATTGTGAATTCGTCCGCCGACGATCACATCAGACGGATCGCCGAACGGCGTCTGGATGCGCTGCTCCGTCGGCTTCTCGACGCCTTCCATTTGGTAAAGGCCGCTGCCGCCGATTATCCCGATGGCTGATGCGCGTTCAGTCATAGCGCGCGATTAAATTGAAACCTGCGGGCGAGCGCAAGCCTCACCGCACAGCGCCGTTGGCGCGCCCCGCCGCTTTGTGTCACAATCCGCTCTCGCGATGCCGAAATTTTTCATCAAAACCTACGGCTGCCAGATGAATGAACGCGATTCGGAACAGGTCGCGCATTCGCTGCTGGAGCGCGGTTACGAGCGCGCGGAGCGCGAGACCGACGCCGACGTCGTGCTGCTGAACACCTGCAGCGTTCGCGACATGGCGGAGCAAAAGGCGCTGGGCAAGATGGGAATGCTGGGACAGATCGCGAAGCGACGCCCGGAAACCGTTTTCGGTCTTCTGGGGTGCATGGCCCAGGCGCGGGGCGATTCTCTTTTCGCCGTCGTGCCGCATCTCGACCTCGTCGTTGGAACGCAAAAATTTCATCGCGTGGCGGATTACGTCGAAGAGGCGCTGGAAAAAAAACGGACGCGGCGGATGGATGATCCGCGCTTTTCGATTTGCGACACCGAAGAAGAAGCCGGCTCGGCGGAGACGATTCGCGATCACGAGCTGAAGCCAAGGCAGACCACCGCGTTCGTTTCGATCATGCAGGGGTGCAACATGCATTGCACGTTCTGCATCGTCCCGCGAACCCGCGGCGCCGAACGGAGCCGTTCCATCGAGGAGATCGTGCGCGAAGTGCGCGGCCTCGTCGCGCGCGGCGTGAAAGAGGTCACTTTGCTGGGCCAGATTGTGAACTTGTATGGCCGGCATGAATTTCCGGCCGTCGGCGGCAAAAGTCCGTTTGTTCAACTGCTCGAAGCGGTTCATGCGATCGAGGGTCTGGAACGTCTTCGTTTCACTTCACCGCACCCGATCGGATTTCGCGACGATTTGCTGCGAGCGCTCGTACAATTGCCAAAGCTGGCCGAACACGTCCATCTCCCGCTCCAATCCGGTTCGGATCGAATCCTCAAGGCCATGCATCGGCCCTACACCGCGGACAAATATCGCGCGCTCGTGCGGCGAATACGTCAGGCACGCCAGGAAATCGCGATTACGACCGACGTCATCGTCGGTTTTCCCGGCGAGGACGAGGACGATTACCGCCGGACGCGTGATTTGGTGGAAGAGATCCAGTTCGATAACGCTTTCGTCTTCCGATATTCGACACGTCAGGAAACGCCCGCTGCGTCCATGCCGCAGATCGACGAGCTGGAGAAAGAAGAGCGCAACCAGGACCTGCTCCGAGTCGTCGACTCCGCCGCGCAACGCATCAATGCGCGCCTGGTCGGCCGCGACCTCGAGATTCTGTGCGAAGGACCGAGCCGAACAAATAAGTCCCGGTTGATGGGTCGCACTCGCACAAACAAGATCGTCGTCTTCGCCGGGCAGCCGGAGTTAGCCGGCAAAATCCTCGACATCCATGTCGAAGAAGCGACCGGATTCAGCTTGTATGGGACGCCCGTCATGCAACCGTCCTCTCCGGTTTTCGCATGATTTATCATTTGTCGCTTCGCACCGCCGGCTTCATCGCTGGTATCGTTCTTCTCCTGGCTGGACTTTGGGGAGTGATTCGGCCGGAGGCATCTCAGGCCGTCGCCCGAAATCTGCCGCGTTCTCGCGTGGCCGGCTTCGTCTTCCTGACCATCGCGTTCTTTTGGACTTTCTGGCTTCTCGCCACGATGGAAATGGGAGAGTTCTCTTCCTTCCGGAAACCACTTCTCTTCATTCTTCCGGTCGGTTTTCTTCTCGTCCTGAGGTTCGTCGACGAATTTTTGGCGGCCCGCGGCCTCGGAATTCTTTTTTTGCTCGCGGCCGAGCCGCTTCTCGACGCCGCGTTTTTCCGCAACGAAACCAGCCGGCTGCTCGTGACGGTTTTCGCCTACCTGTTAATTGTCGTTGGATTGTTCTGGGTCACGATGCCCTATCTCATGCGCGACCAAATTAATTGGAGCGCGCGATCGAACGGCCGGTGGCGCATCGCGCACGGTCTGGTTTTTCTCTACGGCGCCGCGATCCTCGCGTACGCTGTCATGCGCTACTGACCTGAACCGGATCCTGGTCATCCGCGGCGGCGCCATCGGCGATTTCGTCCTCACCCTGCCCGCGATAAGACTGCTCCGCGATCATTATCCCGACGCGTACGTCGAAATCCTCGGCGCCAAACACATTGCCGCGCTTGCCGAACGACGCTTCTACGCCGATGCGGTCCGCTCGATTGAATCGGGATCGCTCGCCCGATTTTTCGCCCGAGACTCCGAGCTGCCCGCGGAGCTGACCGGCTACTTCGGCAGTTTCGATCTCATCCTGAGTTACCTCTACGACCCGGATAAAATTTTTGAAACCAATGTGCGGCTTTCCGGCGTCGCGAATTTCATCGCGGGACCGTCCAAGCTCGATAACAGCGAACATGCTGCGCTCCAGTTGGCCCGACCCCTTCAGGCGCTCGGCCTTGCGTTGACCGATCCGTCAGCCCGACTCTTCCCAACCGATGAAGATCGAAATGCTGTTCGGAATTTTCGAGTTCACGATCTGCAGCAAATGGTCGCGCTTCATCCCGGAAGCGGCAGCGAGACCAAGAACTGGCCGATCGAAAATTGGATCAAGCTCGGCGACCTCCTCCTGGCGAAAGGCCGAAGCCTGTTGATCATTGCCGGCGAAGCCGACACCGGCCGCATGGGAAAGCTGCGAGCTGCCTGGAAACAGGAACCGGTTCAGTTCGCCGAAAACTTACCGCTGCCACATCTGGCCGCGCTGTTCTTAGGAATCGCGTTCGTCGGACACGATAGCGGCATTTCGCACATCGCGGCCGCAGCCGGTGCGCGCTGCTTTCTTCTTTTCGGTTGGACGGACCCCGCGATCTGGGCGCCGACGAACGAAAACGTCACCGTGATTCGTGCGCCCGAAGGGAAAATGCCGCTACTCGAAGTGGCGACGGTGGCCTACGAGCTGATGCGCATCGGCATCAACACGTAAAGGAAGGGCGTTTGGATTTTCAATACGCCGGGACTCATCTCGTCGATTAGATCGAGAAAAACTTCGTCCTCAGTCAGGGCGCGCAACGGCGCCATGAAAAATTCCGGATTGAACGCGATCGAAAAATCACGGCCTTTGTAAGACACCGGAAGCGATTCCTTCGCTTCACCGACTTCCGGCGTGTTCGCCGTAATGTCGATGTTGTTCTTGCTGAAATTCAGTTTGATCGAATTCGACTTATCGCTGGCCAGCAACGAAACGCGGCGCAGCGAATTGAGGAACGTTTCGCGTTCGAGCGTGACGCGTTCCTTCGTCTCCGTCGGAATCACCTGCTTGTAGTTCGGATAATTTCCCTCGATCAACTTCGAGACGAGCAACGTATTGTTCAGCTCGAACGCGATCTGGCCGCTGCCGACGCTCACCTTCACTTCGCCATCGTCCGTCAGCAGCCGGCCCAATTCCGTCACTGCTTTCGTCGGGACGATGATGTCCGCTTCGTGGCTTCGCGGAAATTCCAATTCGATGTCGACCATTGCCAGCCGCCGGCCGTCCGTCGCCACCAGAGTCAGTTTGTTGTCCTTGAAGCTGAAAAGTAATCCGTTCAGGACATACCGCGTTTCATCCGTCGAGATCGCGTACGAAGTCTTTCGCAATCCATCGCGCAACGCCTTCTGCGAAATCGTCACGTTCTTGGCGTTCTCGAATTTCGGCAGGGGCGGGAACTCTTCCTCGGGCAATCCGAGGATTTTGAAAAAGCTCTGGCCGCTTCGGATCGAGGCCGCGTTTTTGCCGTCGACTTCGATTGAGACTTCACTCGACGGCAGCTCCCGAATGATCGTGAAGAGCCGCCGCGCCGGCAACGTAGTCGCGCCGTCCTTTTCCACGCTGGCTTCGAACGCGCCCCGCACGCCGACATCGAGATCAGTCGTGGTGAGATGGACTTCGCTCCCTTTCGCTTGGAGCAAAACGTTGGAGAGAATCGGAAGCGTGGTGCGAGTGCTGACGACGTTTTGCACCTGTTGCAAACCTTCGAGCAGCTTTTCTTTGGTGGCGCTGAATTTCATGTCGGAGACGGAAAGCTAAGATGTAAGGCTTACGATTTTATTCGGCAACCGCAATCTCGGAGTGGCGCAGCGGCGCTTCGCCGTCGTTACCGCTGGAGCGCGCTGTCGATGAACGAAATCGTTTGCCGGATGTTGTCCTGTTCCTGCATCCGCCGTTTCACCAGTTTGCAGGCGTGCAAGACGGTGCCGTGATCGCGGCCGCCAAACGCGTCGCCGATTTCGTTGAGCGACGCCTTCGTCAATTCACGCGCGAGATACATCGCGATCTGTCGCGGGAACGCGATATTGGCCGGCCGGCGTTTGCTCGTCATGTCCGCCAGGCGCACGTCGAAATGCTCGGCCACCCGCCGCTGGATTTGCTCAATCGTCACCGCGTGACGCGCTTCTTCCTGAAGAATGTCCTTCAGCAAATGTTCGACGACCTCATTCGTCAGTTCTTTTCCGCTCAATGACGCGAAGGACGCCACCCGCATGAGCGCGCCTTCGAGGCGGCGCACATTGGTGCGAATCCGGTTCGCGAGGAAATCGAAGATCTCCTCCCGCAATTTGATCTGCAGCGTGTGCGCTTTTTTTCGCAGGATCGCCATGCGCGTTTCCACGTCGGGCGGTTGCAGCTCCGCGGTCAGGCCCCATTCAAAACGCGAGACGAGCCGGTGCTCAAGGTTCGCGATCTCCGACGGCGGGCGGTCGCTCGAAAGCACGATCTGTTTATGACCGTCGAAAAGCGTGTTGAAAGTGTGGAAGAATTCTTCCTGCGAACGTTCCTTGCCGCCGAGGAATTGAATGTCGTCGATGAGCAGGAGATCCGCCTGGCGATAACGCTTCCGAAATTTCACCAGGTTGTTGTGCTGGATCGCGTCGATGAATTCGTTGATGAAAACTTCGCTCGACAGGTACATCACCTTCGCGCCTTTTTTGTTTATCCCGACGTATTGGCCGATCGCCTGCATCAGGTGCGTTTTGCCAAGACCCACGCCGCCGTAAATGAAGAGCGGGTTGTAAGTGCGCGCCGGCGTTTTCGCGACCGCCAGACTCGCGGCGTGCGCGATCTCGTTGTTCGGGCCGACGACGAACGATTCGAAATTGTTTCGAGGATTCAGGCCCAGCGTGGCGCCCGATTGCTTTCCGTCGCGGGCCGATTCGCGGACAAATTCCTTGGGCGAAATTTCCGGCAGCTCTTCCGGTTCCGTTTTCGATCCGCCATCGGCCGCGGTGATGAACTTCACGTCGCGTGGCGAACCGAAAGCGGCCACGATCGCCGCCTGCAATGCCGCCATGTGGTTACTCTCGATCCAAAATTGGTAAATATTATTCGGCACCCGGAAGGTGAACGTTTCGTCCGTCGCGCCGACGAGTTTCACCGCGGAAAACCAGCGCTTGAAAGTGTCCGGACTGACCTGCGGTTTGAGCGCTGCCGACAGTTTCTGCCACAGCTGTGAATGCTTCTCGTCCATGCCGACTTGTTAACAGCGTTAAACACCCCGGAATTCGCTCCCTGAGAGCGAATTCTGCGGGCTGAGGGATTTTTGCGTCGCGAAGTTTCTCCTGGACCGGCGCGACGACATTCGTGGGGAAAACTGGGTTAAGGCGTGAAAATACGAGGGAAAAACGGATGTGGCGAGGCGTGGCGAGCGATTGCGCGAGGGAAAAAATCTTTCCATCGCTTCGACTTCATTCGGCTTGGCGGGTGTTATACTCATTCTAGCTCTTTGTGATCTTCGAATTCTGTTCACATCTTATTAACACCAGCGTTCTTTGCTCCCGGCCAGCGGGCTTGAGATTAGAAACCGCGTGTCGAACCCACAAGAAAAAATCTGAATTTTATTTTCGTTCGCGAATCAGAAAATTCTTGACGAAAAATCGCGTTCGGAATTGTCGGAAGCGCGCGCCGATGGAACAAAACGCTGCCCAGTTGACCGCTTCGACGTAAACGGCAACGTTGCCACGGATTCAGCGCTCGCTGCCTCCA
>DATILK010000133.1:0-9370 GCA_035476555.1 Chthoniobacterales bacterium
GGGCGTGGTGCAAAGCGGTCCCAGCGCGACCTTCGGAGCCGCGACCGTGTTTATTCTGGATCTCGGTTTCTCGAACGAGCTCTATCTGCAATTCCTGGCGTTCGCTTCCATCGCCAACGGTTCGATGTCGGAAGGCGGCACCGCCTCGCCCCAGAGTCGACCCGGATTGGACGATCAACGCCTCGGGGCCTACCTCGCGAATGGCAACGTTCTTTTCGCCGATAATCGATGCGTGCTGGATGTTTTCGAACCCGGCGTCACCCTTTCGATTTGTTCGATTGCGATCTTCAGTCTCGACGACGTCGCCTTTCACGGCAATCAGTGCGATTGCAGCCTCTTCGACGATATCGTCCTCACCCAGGTCATGCTCTTCGGCTTCTCGGTGCGGGCGATTAACAACCGACTCAAGGAATCATTTTTTAACGCAATCTTTTCCGCGGTGACACTTGGCGTCATGAACATGACGGCGCACAACCAGACCACCCACTGTCTGTTGAGTCGTGCGTTCCGGCCAGCCGCTTTAGTTGGCGGGCCCAACACCGTGCTGATCGACCAGTTTAGCAAACGATATTGTGAACATTTCGCGCATGTAAAAAAGGATTTTGGAAAAAACAGCTAGAGGATAATTTTATGAGTCAGCAAACCTACAATCGTCCACCGCGCGACGTCTCCCCAGAGGAAGTGTCGCAGACTCTCGATAAACAACTAACGAGTCTGGACCCGCAGCGGGCCCAGGCGTTTTCCGGCCTGAAAACCGTGCGTGATGCCCGCCACGCGGGTTATTTGCGCGAGAAGGAACGGCTCACGCTCAAGTACGGCGACGACCATCCGCGCGTGACCGCGATGGAGGACAAAGTCCGCTCCAATGAGGGACTGCGCCGCGATCTTGAGTTCGAGGCTGCCCGCGCAAAGATCGAGGCGCCTGTCGTAGATCAGAACAGCTACGTCTTTCACGGTTTTGTCCGCAACTGCGCCGGCGAAGGCATGGCGCGACTGACGATCGCGCTCTACGATGAAGAGGGAAATTGGCTTCGCATCATGGGTTACGCCTGCACCGATGAACGGGGCTACTTCTTGATGCGATATCAGACCGGCAGGAACGGCCACGGGGCCGACCCAAATTCGACCTCTGGCCTTTTCAGCGCAGCCCCGGCGGATCCCGCCACCGGCAGCGCGTCGAAGCCTTCGGCGCGCATTCACGTGCTGGATTCAAAACCCTCCACGCTCCAAATCGAGAAGGAGTTACTCTATCCGCAGTTGGGCCAGGTGGATTTTCGCATCATCATCATCTGCGCTGAAGCGGTGTCCTGCGCACCGCCGCCTTCGAATGCGCTCTCGCCCAGCACCACAGAAGTTTCCGCTAAGTCGATGTCGAGCAAGACTCAAACGCCTAAGAAGGCGTCCAAGGCCAAGAAAAAATAAGCTCAACCGCCCCGAAGAATCGACGACGGGATTCGAACGCGTGACCTACGGTTTACGAAACGTTGCTCTAACGGCTGAGCTACTTCGACGCGAAAGATCCCTGAGACTCTACATCCATGTGGGGCGCTTCTATCCCACATCCGCGCACCCGTGAAGATTCGAACTTCAAACCTTCTGATCCGTAGTCAGATGCTCTATCCAGTTGAGCTACGGGTGCCAAGAGAGCGACTAATTTGCGGAGGAAGACCGGGCCGTCAACCGCGGCGCAGCGCGTTTCAAAAAATTGGCTTGACCATTCCGGCAGCCGATCCCGAAGATGCAAACGCGTAAAGTCTGTTACGCGCTTCCCAGAGCACGTGACTCTCTTTCCGCGCGGGAAAATCGCAAACCGGTGTGTTTGCCACAACGCAGAAACGAATAACCTCACTATGAAAATCAAATACCTCGCCTTAATCCTCGGCATCGCCGTCGTTGGCGTTTGTTGCATTTCTGGAGCTGAACAGAAAGCGACCACTAATAAAAAGCGGATTTCCGCGGCAGACAAAGCGGCCATCAAGGAGATCCTTAAAGGAGCCGACGCAAAGAACTATCGAGTCCAGTTCGATGGTGGAAAAGACACGATGGGATCAAAGAAATTGTCGCTGGCCAGCGTGAAGCAGGCCGGAAGAACCGGAGCAGGGACCGGAGCCTTCCTCGTCGATGACGATATCATGATCTGCTACAAAGGGACGGTGCCTTTCAAGGAATTTGAGGGACAGCTGGGCAAGGAGAAGGTGCAGCGCCTCAATACGATCATGGCGAAATACCAGTAGCCGATTCCGTTTGTGGGCTGGGTCCGCAAAGTCTTGGCAAGAGCCGCGCGAACCCGCCCTAGGTTGGAAGCAGATAGTGGGGGCCGGTGGGACCGGCCCCTGCTTCGGAGAATCATCTATCTCCTGGCCTTCGTTCACCTGGCCTTGGTGGCGGCCGTAATTTTTCATGCCGCCGATCCGTGGATTACCCGGGGCTGGTGGGAGAGGCCGTTGGGTTTCTGGGGCGGCGTCAACTTTTCCATGTGGCGTTTCGGCTTCTTCTCGCCGGATGTAGGGAAAAGCTCGGAGATCGAATTTAAGATCAATTATCGCGATGGGCGGGTGGAGAAGTTAAGCACTTTATCTGGGTTCGAATTCTTTACCGCAAACCACGAATCACTCATCAGATTTTACGGCTTTAGGATTCACACGGCTGAGGATCCCACCCTCCAGGACTTATGTGCGCGCTCCGTGGTCGTCCGGTTGTTGAACGAGCTCGGCATTTCTGAGGATGTGGTGTCCGTGGACTATGCGCTGCGGGCCATTCGCTACCCGACGATGCAAGGTTTTCGGAGAGGCGAGCCCGTCGAGACGACGGAATTTTACAGGACTAACTTTGTCATGGCTCAAGAGTGAGCAGCGCGACCGAGGATGAACCTTCCGGCGGCGAAGCGCTCCGGGCGCGGGTCCGAGCTGCGGCGGAGCGTTTTTTTTGTGAACCGCAATCTCCCGCTCCCTTAGGTGTTTTCCGGCTGTTGATGGCCGGGTTTGCCCTCTTCCAAGCAGTCTTGTGGTACCGGGATTGGTCGGCGTTTTTCGGACCGGACGCCTGGGTGCAATGGGAAATCTCCCGGGCGCTCGGCTTGGAATGGCAGCTTCACATGATGCATGTCGCCGAATTCCTAAAACACTTCGGCGTCTCGACCGATCAATCGGTGACGGTATTCTATTGGGCTTACGTGACGTTTCTCGCGGCCTTGCTCGTGGGGTGGCACACGAGAGTCGCGGCCTTTTTCGTCTGTCTCGGCCACTACGTGATGATGAATACCATTTCCATTTTTGTTTATGGATTGGATATCTTTCTGCAGATCGCGCTCTTCTACCTCCTCGTAATGCCGGTCGCGAAAGCGTACTCGTTCGATGTCTGGCAGGGGCGCGTTTCCTCTTCGCCTTCCTGGGGAGTCACCCTTTCCCGGCGCGTTTTGCAAATTCATCTCTGTCTCGCGTACATTTCCTCCGGATTCGAAAAAGTGCAGTCCCCGGCGTGGTGGAGTGGAAATGTCATTTGGCGGTCTCTGGTGCAGCCGGACTTTCGGCAGCATGACTTCATCTGGCTGGCCCGTTTCCCCTGGCTCGCCATGCTCTCGAGTTGGTTTACGATGCTGATCGAAAGCGGTTATTGTTTCGCGATGTGGGTGCCGCGCCTGCGCGTCGTTTGGATGGCGGGCATCGTCGTTTTGCATATGGGCATTGCGCTCTTCATGGGACTCGGCCTTTTCGGTCTAATCATGATCCTGTTAACGATCTCCGCTTTCGGCCATGAAGTGTGGGCCGACGCCAAAGATCCGATTAGGCGGGTTTCCGTGAGATTTCAGCGCACAGCACGAGCTTGAGCCACACGGCGAAACGACGATTCTGAGCCCGTGACCGTTTTTCTCGGCTGCGGGTTCGCGGCGAAATATCCGGAGGGCGGTGGCAATTACTCGGTGCCGCTGCAATGGATGCTGGGACTGCGCCGGCTGGGGCTGGACGCGATTTGGCTGGAACATTTGCCCGCAACAGCCGACCGGCGCGAAGATGAATCCCGCGTTCGCATTTTCCAACGGCGACTGCGCGAACATGGATTAGGAGACGCGCACTGTCTTCTCCATCAGAATCCAGCTAGGGACGCGCACGACCTGGCGACGATGCAATGCGTGGGTTTGTCGCGGCAGGAATTGCTGGATCGATTAGCCGGTCCAAACACGCTGCTGAATCTGAGCTATTCGCTTCATCCACCGTTTCTCCTGCAATTCGAGAAACGGATCTTCTGTGACCTCGATCCGAGCGAAATTTTTTATTGGATGACGAAAATGGAAATGGGCCAATCCCATCATCACGAATTTTGGACCATCGGGCTGAACCTTGGCGCGCCTGATTGCCGGCTGCCGACGTCCCCACTCAACTGGCGCACTTTTTTTCCGCTTGTGGATACCGAACTGATTCGGCCGCAGCCGCGGCCGGCCGTCTCGAAATTCACGACGATTGGCCAATGGTATTGGGGCGGAGGCGTCGAGGTTGCCGGTGAGTTCCCCGATCTATCGAAGAAGTTTGCCTTCGAGAAATACCTGGATCTGCCGCGACGAATTCCGTCAGCGCGCTTTGAGTTGGCGATGAATTTGAACAGCGACGATCCGGAGATTCGTCGCCTGCGCGCGCGTGGCTGGCGCGTGGCTTCGCCGCATCGCGTTGCGCGAACGCCGGCCGCCTATCGACGTTATGTGGCCAGCGCCGCTGCGGAATTTACAGCGATCAAGGGTGTCGACGTTGGATGGCGAACCGGTTGGCTAAGCGATCGGGCCGCTGCGTTTCTCGCGATGGGCCGGCCGGTCGTGACCGAAGACACAGGCGCCGACAAGTATCTTCCGCACGAGAGCGGCTTTCGTTTTGTTCGCGATCTCGAAAACGCAGAGGCAGCCGCGAATGACGTTCTCGCCCACTGGTCGAAGCTCTCCCGCCTGGCGCGGGCCTGCGCCGTGGAAGTCTTCGATTCCGCGAAAAATCTTCGGAAAATCCTCGATCTCTGAGGCGCAAGCCGATGTTAAGAAACTGCGCGGATTCTCCGTTGCAAAAAGATTTGAGGGTGTTACTCGTTCCCGGTCATGGCTGAGTTACTGAAGGCAGACGAGGCAAAGGCCCGCCTCAAAAAGATTCCCGAATGGGAGCTGGAGAAGAAACACATCGAACGCACGTTCGAGTTCGACGACTTCTCCGAGTCGATCGATTTCGTCAATGGCGTGGCCGAAGTGGCGGAAGACGAGGAGCACCATCCCGACATCGACATCCGCTACAACAAAGTGCGGCTCGTCCTCTCGACTCACAGCAAGGGCGGCCTGACCGAGCTCGATTTCGCCCTGGCTGAGCGCATCGATACGCTCTCCGAGTAACGGCGCATGCCGCCAGTTCCGCCCACGCGCCCCCGCCAGATCGTCGCGTGGATCGCCGTCGTCCTGACAGTCGTCGCCGTTTGGAAATTCGTCGATTATCGAAATCAGCCGCCGCCGATTGCGCGTCCCTCATCCGCATCGATGAACTGAAACATCGTTTCGATTTCGGAGCGATCCTGCATTCCGGCTTCGCGTTTCCGGCGCTCGAGAATTTCGGCGGCATGATCGCGCCAGCCGAACTTTCGCATGAACTCATTCCACATCGTGATTTCGTTGTCGGTCGGCCGGCGGCCACGCGCGAAAGCCCATTCCAGCATTTCGTCGTCGTTCGCGCCGGCCTTCACGCGTTTCACCACTTCCTCGTACTCGAGATGCAGAAACGCGCAGCACTTCGCGTCGAATCCCCTGCCGAGATTTGGTTGATAATCCTCGGGCAGCTCGTCGCGCGCGTGTACCCGGATCTTGTCGAGCATCCGCCCGAAATAAACCAACCCACCCAGCTTGTCTGCGGGACTGCGGACCGGAAATTCCTTCATCCATCCAGTTTCTGATTGCCTTGCGCTTTTTCAAGCGCGCGGCCACCGTTGAGTGACATGGATCGCGTCGCGGGTATCGAGACCGAATACGGTTGCCTCGTCAGCAACGACGAAAGCCGCGCCCACACCGACGCCTGGCCGGTCCGGGTAAAGAATTATTTGTTTCGCAAAGCGCAGGCCGGCGCGATCGACCTTCACTATCGCGATTACGAAGAGCCGCCCGGCAACGGAGGTTTTTTGCTCAACGGCGGTCGTCTTTACCTCGACATGGGCCACATCGAGTACGCGTCGCCCGAGTGCCTGAGCCTGCGCGATGTCGTCACCTACGACCTTGCGGGAGATCAGCTGCTGCAAATGGCCCTGGAAGATTTGGGCGCGGCCGATCGCGTTTCGTTTATCAAGAACAACGTCGATCACAACACCGGCGCGACCTTCGGCTGCCACGAGAACTATCTGATGAAACGCGAGGCGCAATTCACGCCGCCGGTTCTCGGGACGCTGCTCGCGTTTCTCGCCACGCGTCAGATTTTCACCGGCGCCGGCCGGGTGGGGCAGGCAAACCCGCTCGCGTTCGACTTTCAACTGCCGCAACCCGAGGGACACGTCGATTTCCAGCTCAGCCAACGGGCGGACCACATCGTGAACGACATTTACCAGTGGGTGCAATTCAATCGCGCCATTATCAACGCGCGCGATGAGCCGCTCGCCGATTACCGGAAATATCGGCGGCTGCATTTGCTCATCGGCGACTCGAACATGAGCCCGTTCGCGACGGCGTTGAAAATCGGAACGACCGCTTGCGTCCTCTCACTGCTCGAAGAGGGCCGGCTCCCGAAAAATTTCATTCTAGCTGATGCCGTCCAGAGCACGCGCGACGTTTCCCGGGACGCGACCGGCGCGTGGATCGTGCGACTGGAAAACGGCAAGACCATCGGAGCGCTCGAAATTCAATGGCAGTTTTACGAATTGGCGCGCGCGCATCTTGGCGGTGCCGATGAAGAAACGGATTGGCTGCTCGAGAGCTGGAACTTCACGCTCGAGGCGCTCAGCAATAAACCTGAGACGCTCATTGGCGGCGTTGATTGGATCACGAAGCGATGGTTGCTCGAAACGTTCATGGAAGCGGAAGGCATCGGCTGGGACCATCCCTGGCTCCAGAGTCTCGATTTGGAATATCACAACATCGATCCGGGCAAGGGCCTCTTCTTCGGTGTGAGCGCGGCGAAGCGGATCGGTGAATGGAACAACAGTGTCCGCCATTCCGGCGCACGTTTTCATCCGCCCGCGAACACGCGCGCGTGCGGTCGCGCGCAGGCGGTGACCTGGTTCCAGAAGAGCGATCAGCCGTACGTGATCAATTGGGATTCGATCGCGTGCGACAATCGCGATTTCCTCGTCATGGGAAATCCGTTCCAGCTTTACACCGATGAGGTCGCGAAGTTTCTCGCACAACCGCGCCCTTCGCGTCACCTGCGAACCGAAGAGTAATCTACTCGAGTCGCTGCAAAGCCGGCAGGCCGTAATTCTGTTTCAACGCTTCCGCGTCGGTTTCGACTTGTTTCGCGTCGAGCGCGATCTGCTTGGGGTCTTCCTCGGTCTCGATGGTGATGAATCCATCGACCGGTTGCTTCACGGCGGCTGCCAGGTCGGCGAGCGACTTCACTTCTTTGCCGTTCACGGTGCGAATCGTCAGATACGCTACGTCGTCGTAACCAATCGTCGTGTTCGCCGGCAGGACCTGCGTCAAAACAACCACGCGCCGATTTCCTTCCGGATAAAGTTCCGATTGAAACCGGTCCTTGTAGACCAAACGCTGCGGCGCGTCCTTCATCCAGTTCGCGCCCCATTCCCGCAAATATTGGCGGGACAGCTCCTCGAAAATAAGGCCGCCGAGTACGTAATAGTTCGGTGCGCGATCGAGGCTGTAGGGCGGGATCACGTAATCGTTGGCGTTGCGGTGCGCGAGAACCAAATCGACCTGCATCGGTTTGCCGGCGCGCTGGATGTGGAGCGGAATCGTGTCGCCCGCAAACGCCCGGGCCGTGATCAGGTTGGTAAACTCGATCTTTCCGTAAAGCGGATCGACGTAGTTGCCATTGGGATCGATCTCGTTGTTGCCGACGCTTAGAACAATATCGCCTACCTGCAATCCGGCTTTCGCTGCCGGAGAACTCGGATCAACGCTCGTCACATACACGCCCGCGACTTTGCCGGTTTGCTCCGCGAATTTCCGAAGCTGCGGATCGCGCGTCGGGAAGAATCCAAAACCGGCGGCGGGAAAACCTTCGTAAGGTTCCTTCTCCGCGTCCTTCAAAAAGTGCGCGATGATCGGCGCGGGAATCGCGTCGACTACCTGAGTGCGTTGATCGTATCGCAGCAGAAGCGCGGCGAGCTTGTTGTTTTTGACCAGCGGCACCGTGTAGCTGTTGTCGCGATATTGCAGCGACATGTTCACGCGATAGGTGAGGAACTGGCCGATATCGGCGGGATAACGCGTCATCTGGATCGTGGTGACGAGGCCCTCGGTCAGGACGAGAGCGCCGGTCGATTCCAATTGAAGCGCGGCCAACCGATCGCCCACGACGGTATCGAGCGCGAGTTGCAACGGCGTCAGGCCTTCGAGGAATTTTTTGTCGGACGGCTCGATCAACGCCAGATTCGCTTCGTAATCGACCACGACGACATTCGCCGCCGTCTTATCGCCGGACTCCGCGCGTTCCAGTTCCACGTAATTTTGGTTCGCGACCAGGTCCGCAGTTACCAAAACGCGACCGCCAGAAAGCACCGCGCCGAGCGCGCGCTTCGAGAACGGCGCTTTCTTCTGCCACGGCCTAACGAAATCGTACGGTTGCCCGGTGACGTTCACCCGGACGAGCGAAAGCTCTTTCGGTTTCACGACGGTCTCGGGCCCTTTGGTCGCCGCGGACGCGGTCAGCGAAAGTCCGGCGACGGCCAGCAACCCAAAATATCGGCGAGAAAATCTCATCAGCTTTTCGTTTGATCCGCCGGCGTCGGCTTGCTCGGTTGCTCTTCGAGATTCTGTTCGACGACAACGTTGTAGCGCGTCTTGATTCGTTCGCGCGCGGATTCGACTTCCTTCGGATCGAGCACCAGCGGGGGACCGTCGCCGATCATCCGCACCACAAACCGGTCGGCCTTCTCCGCGAACGCATCCGCGAGATCGTTCAGCTTCCGGATTTTCCTTCCATTCACCTCATCGACGATGCTGAAGCGATAAGGCGCGAGATAAGTGTTTGTCGGATCCGGCAAAATATTTGTCAGGATCACGACTTCCGGATGCTCGAGGTAAAGTTGCTCGACGACGAAGTAGTCGAAGAAATGCCGGATGCGGACGTCGGTGGGCTGATAGGCGTCGACGAGGTCGAGCGTGAGCGGCTGAAAAACAAGGCCGCCGTAAACGATGTAGCGCGGCTTCACGTCGTAGCCGTGCGCGAGATACAAATACGGCCAGACG
>DATILK010000134.1:0-5528 GCA_035476555.1 Chthoniobacterales bacterium
GCGGCCAGCTCGAAGCTCTGCGCCTCCATCGGGCTGCCAGCCTGCATGTTCACGAAATGCAGGGCGAGCGAGTCGTCGTTCGTGGAAGGCGCGCCGCGCGGCGTGAGCGAGAAAATTTCGAACCCGGTCGCGCTCGGATTCGAGCTGGTGGCGTTGAAGTGGATGCTAACGAAAATGGAATCTTTCGTCTGGTTCGCGATCCGGGCGCGGACTTCGAGCGGAATAAAGACGTCGTTCTCGCGCGTCATGATGACTTTGAATCCCTTGGCCTGGAGGAGCGGGCGCAGCTTCCGCGCGACATCGAGTGCGAAATCCTTTTCGTTCCCGAACGTGCTGGCAGCGCCTTTGTCGTAACCGCCGTGGCCGGGATCGAGCACGACGGCCTGGATCTTGCCGCTACGCTGGATCATTTGCGGCCGGAGCTGCGGCTCGATGGTTTTCGCGAGGTCGATGCGCGAGACGAGAAATTTGTTGTCGTGCGCGATAACGGGAAAACAGAGCCAGTTCCGGATGCCGTTCACGATCGCTTCGCGGCTGTCGAGAGTGACCTGGAGTTGATTGCGGCCGTTGTTGAGGACGACACTCTTACCGGTCGAATCGACGTTGCCGAGCAGTCCATAAAACTTGGCGATGTTATCGATGCTAAGGTAATCGCGCGGCCCGACTTTGATGACCTGCCAATCTTTGTTCGGTGTGGGTGAGGGAGAAGCGGAGGGTTTGGCGGAAGTTTTCGTCGAGGGCTTCGAGGACGATTTGGATTTCGCGAAGGAAACGGAGCCGAGGCAAAGGCAGAGAACGCCGGCGATGAGAAAGGAGCGGAGGCGCGGGGCGTTCATTATTAATAGAGGCGCAGGATGGGTGCCATAACCGTATCGGATGCCGCATTGGAGACGGTCTGGAGGCGGGGCGTTCAATTTTGGTGTAGCGGCGGCTGTCCTCAGCCGCGTTTTACTTGAGACGTTTGCGGGTGAGGACACCCGCCGCTACACCAAATCGAGAATTGGACAACGCGGAGGTTTCATCCTTTCGTGTTGGATGTTTAAGCCGATCGCTCTTTTGATCACGGGTTTGCTGGCAGCCGGCCCTCTGCTCGCGCAAACCGAACCGAACAAATCTCCCGCACCAAAAGACGCGGACAAGCCGCCGACCGTCAAAGAACCGGGAAAGAAGCCTGCGGAACAAAGTCCCCCACCCGCTGCGGGTCAAAGCCCGGCAGCCGCGCCGAACGTTTCGACTGATGCGGCCGCGAAACCCCAGGTCGATAAAAATCCGCCGCCGCTCGATCCCAAGAACATGGATATGTCGGTAAAACCCGGCGATGATTTTTACCAATTCGCCAACGGCGGCTGGATCAAGAAGAACCCGGTGCCGCCGGAGTTCTCACGCTGGGCTTCTTTCACGGAGCTCTCGGAGAGGAATAACGACGCTCTCCACGAAATCGCAGAGAAAGCGGCCGGCGGTAATGCGCCCGCCGACGCCTCGAAGGATTCGAAGAAAGCGAAGGGCAACGAGAAAACCACCTCCGCGGATGTCCAAAAGGTGGGCGACTTTTACGCGAGCGGGATGAACGAGACCGCGATCGATGCTGCGAAAGCCACCCCGCTCGCAGAGGAATTCAAGCACATCGATGCGATGAAGGATCGCAAGGATGTGCTCAAGGAGATCGGACATTTCCACGCCAGCGGCTGGCGGGCGTTGTTCTTTTTCATCTCCGGCCAGGACGACAAAGACAGCACGAAGGTGATCGCGCAAGCGTTCCAGGGGGGACTCGGCCTGCCCGACCGCGATTACTACACGAAGACTGACGAAGCGTCGCAAAAACTGCGCGACCAGTACGTTGAGCACGTCACGAAAATGTTGACGCTGGGCGGCACGCCGGCCGACCAGGCGGCGAAGGACGCCCAAAAGATTATGGCGCTGGAAACGTCGTTGGCGAAAGCGGCCCGGACACGGGTGGAGCTGCGCGATCCAATAAAAAATTACAACAAGATGAAGGTGTCCGAGCTCCAGGCGCTGACGCCAGACTTCACCTGGTCGGATTATTTCAAGGAAATCAAACTGAGTAACCCCGGCGACGTGAATGTAGGCCAGCCGGACTTCTTCAAGGCCGCGAACGAAGTTTTCAAGACGACGCCGGTGGAGGATTGGAAGCCTTATCTGCGGTGGCATTTGATCCGCGAAATGGCGCCGACGCTCTCGGCCGATTTCGTGAACGAAAACTTCCGGTTTTATGACGCGACTCTCCGTGGCACGAAACAAATCAAGCCGCGCTGGAAACGCGTAGTTACGAAGGAAGACGAGGAGATTGGCGAAGCGCTCGGCAAACTTTACGTGGCGGAAAAATTCCCGCCGGAAGCGAAGGCCCGTGCGTTGGAGATGGTGAACAACCTGAAAGACGCGCTGGCGGAACGAATCAAGACGCTCGAGTGGATGGACCAGCCGACAAAGGACCAGGCGCTGAAAAAATTGGCGGCGTTCCAGGTCAAGATTGGTTACCCCGACAAGTGGCGTGATTATTCAAACCTGAAGATCGACCGGACGTCCTACGCCCAAAACGTGATGCGCGGGGACATGTTCGAAATCGATCGGCAGATGAAGAAGATCGGCAAGCCGGTCGATCGGACCGAATGGGGAATGACACCGCCAACTGTGAACGCCTACTACAGCCCGAACATGAACGAGATCGTTTTTCCGGCGGGCATCATGCAACCGCCGTTCTTCGATCCGAAGGCAGATGATGCGGTGAACTACGGCGGCATGGGCGCAGTGATCGGGCACGAAATGACGCACGGGTTCGACGACCAGGGCCGGCAGTACGACGCGGTCGGGAACCTCCGCGATTGGTGGTCGAAAGCATCGGCCGACGAATACGACAAACGGCGCAAGGTTGTGGTCGCACAATATAATGCCGCGGAGCCGCTGCCGGGAATGCACATCAACGGCGAGTTGACCCAGGGCGAAAACATTGCCGATATCGGTGGCGTGAAGATAGCGTTCATGGCGTTCAAAAAAGCGCTCGCGAAAAAAGGTCCGCAGCCGACGATCGACGGGTTCACGCCGGAGCAACGGTTCTTCCTGGGTTACGCTCAGATTTGGCGGAACAACCAGCGCGACGAAGATCTGAAGCTGCAAATAAATACCAACCCGCATTCGCCGGGCCGGTTCCGCACGATCATCCCGCTCTCGAACTTCGACGAGTTCCAGAAAGCGTTTAATATTCCCGATGGCTCCCCGATGGTTCGGCCCGCGAGTGAGCGAGCCAATATTTGGTAAGAGCCACCTAAAAAGACTGAAGCTTATGAAACGCCTGCTCATCCTGGCCGTCGCTTTCACGCCGGCGCTCGTTCTCAACGCGCAAACCACTTCACCGACAAAGCCTGCGGTGGAGAAGCCTTCCGAGCATGCGCCGCCGCCGCCGATTCCGGAAGCGACGGTCGCCGGCGACAAATCGGTCACCCCGCCGGACAAGAATGCGCCGCCGCTCGATCCCAAGAACATGGATGCGTCGGTGAAGCCGGCGGAGGATTTTTATCTCTACGCCAATGGCGGTTGGATAAAGCGGAACCCGATTCCGCCGGAGTTCTCGCGCTGGGGCAGTTTCAATATGCTCGCGGAGCAGAACAACGACGCCTTAAAAATAGTTGCCGAAAAAGCCGCGACCGTTGCCCCGAAAGTCGCCGCCAAACCGAACCCCGAAAAAGCGGTGGAAGCCGACCTGCAAAAGGTCGGCGATTTTTACGCGAGCGGGATGAATGAGAAAGCCGTCGATACCGCAAAAGCGCAGCCGCTCGCCGATGAATTGAAGCGGATCGATTCGATGAAAGAACGCGGCGACGTTCTGAAAGAGATCGCGCATCTGCATTCGATCGGGATGCCGGCGCTGTTCCGTTTTGGCGCGAACCAGGACGCGAAGAACAGCGAGATGGTGATCGCTCAGGCTGGCCAAGGCGGACTCGCGCTGCCGGACCGCGATTATTACACGAAGGACGATGCGGGCTCGAAAAAGATCCGCGACCAGTACGTCGAGCACATGACGAAGATGTTTGTGCTGCTAGGCGAAGCGCGGGACCAAGCGGCAGAGCACGCAAAGAAAGTCCTGGCGCTCGAAACGTCGCTGGCGCAACCGGCCCGGACGCGCGTTCAGCTGCGTGATCCGCAAAAAAATTACAACAAGATGAAGCAGGCGGATCTCCAGGCGCTCACACCCGACTGGAGCTGGGAGAATTATTTCAAGGAAATGAAGTTAACCGAGCCGGGCGATATCAACGTGGGACAGCCGGAATTTTTCCAGGCGGCCGACAAAGTTTTCGCGAGCACCCCGGTCGATGACTGGAAGATTTATCTTCGCTGGCATCTGCTCCATGGAATGGCGTCGAGTCTTTCGAAGGAATTCGTCGAGGAGGATTTCAATTTCTTCGGCAAAACGCTGACCGGCGCGCAGCAGTTGAAGCCGCGCTGGAAACGCGTGGTCGCGAAGACGGATGAAGAGCTCGGCGAAAGCCTTGGCAAACTTTACGTGGCCGATAATTTCCCGCCGGAAGCGAAGGCGCGCGCGCTCGAGCTCGTGAACAATCTGCGCGAAGCGCTGGCCGACCGGATCAAGACGCTGGATTGGATGGACGACGCGACCAAGCAGGAAGCGTTGAAGAAACTGGCGGCGTTCACCGTGAAGATCGGTTACCCCGACAAGTGGCGCGACTATTCGCTGCTCGCGGTCGATCGCAATTCCTATGCGATGAATGTCCTGCGCGGCGACACGTTCGAACGCGCGCGTCAGATGGCGAAGATCGGCAAGCCGGTCGATCGCAGCGAATGGGGCATGACGCCTCCGACAGTGAACGCGTATTACAACTCGAGCCGCAATGAGATCGTTTTCCCCGCCGGAATTCTTCAGCCGCCCTTCTTCAACGCGAAGGCGGATGACGCGGTGAATTACGGCGGGATCGGCGCGGTGATCGGACACGAGATGACTCATGGCTTCGACGATCGCGGCCGGCAATACGACGCGGTCGGCAATTTGCGTGACTGGTGGACGCCGGAATCGGCGAAGGCTTACGTCGAGCGCTCGAAAGCGATCGTCGCGCAGTATTCCGGATACGAGCCGCTGCCTGGACTGCACATTAATGGAGAGCTGACCCAGGGTGAAAACATCGCGGACATCGGCGGCGTGAAAATTTCCTACATGGCGCTGCAGAAAGCGCTCGCGAAGAAAGGTCCGCAACCGAAGATCGACGGGTTCACGCCCGAGCAGCGGTTCTTCCTGGCTTACGCCCAAATCTGGCGAAACAATCAGCGCGACGAAGATCTCAAACTGCGGCTCAATACCGACCCGCATTCGCCGGGTCGCTTCCGCACGATCGGGCCGCTCTCGAACTTCGTGGAATTCCAAAAAGCGTTCGATATTCCGGACAACTCCCCGATGATGCGGCCGCCGGATCAGCGCGTGAATATTTGGTAACCCGCACCTTTTTTTTCCGGCGTAACTGCCGTTCGTTCAACGGCGCACGTTTTCGGCGGAAGAAATCTGC
>DATILK010000135.1:0-1692 GCA_035476555.1 Chthoniobacterales bacterium
AAGCGTTGCGGGACGTCGATGCGGTGCTGAACGGGGTGAAACTCAAGTCCGGTGCCCAGGTGGAGGCGAGCCTGGACGACAAAATTCTCTTCCACAACGACAGTGAGATGGATTTGAGCGATCTGCGCCGACGAGCTCGCGCGTTCGGTGGCCGGTTTCAACTCAAAGCGTCGAAATCGGAATATCTGGTGTCGAACGATCCGAGCAAACTGGAGCCCGACGACATTTTGCTTTCGCCGGGAACAAGCGGCGATGTATTGCTGAAAATTTTCTGCGATTACGACCAGCGCGTCGGCCAATTGGAAGTCATTGAGGCGGATCGTCCGATCCTGGTCGGCGATGTGGCGGTAAGATCGACATACCCCTTGAAAGATTGCGACACGATCCGGATCGATGTCGGGCAATTTCTGCGCTGCAACTTTTCCGAGCGCATCATCGAGGAAGAGCGAAACATCATTCGGACCGTGGAGGTGAGTGAGGTGACTCACCGTTTCGGCGGTGGCGACACCGGCCTGGAGGGAATCTCATTCGCGCTGACACGGGGCGAGCTGGTTTGCGTGATGGGCGCGAGCGGCTCGGGCAAAAGCACGCTGCTCAGAGTGCTCGCCGGGCAACTTCAGCCCACCAGCGGCCAGATCTTCTTGAATGGCCGTTCCCTCTATCCAAATCTGGACGAGCTCAAAAAATACGTCAGCTACATTCCACAGGAAGACGCGTTCGACGAGCATTTGACCATCGGCGAGAATCTGCATTTCGCGGCCGCAATTCGTTCGCCGCATCTTTCACGGCGCGACCGAATGCGGCGATTGGAAGCGAAACTGGTCGAACTCGGATTGGGCGAACGCCGGGACGCCGTTGTCGGCGCCGCGATCAAGAAAACGTTGAGCGGCGGCGAACGGAAACGGCTCAACATCGGGCTCGACATGATCGGAATGTCGGACGTTTATCTCTTCGACGAGCCGACTTCGGGACTTTCGTCGAAAGATTCCGAGCACG
The DNA here is from genome assembly GCA_035476555.1 of Chthoniobacterales bacterium. Classification (GTDB taxonomy): domain Bacteria; phylum Verrucomicrobiota; class Verrucomicrobiia; order Chthoniobacterales; family UBA10450; genus AV80. The sequence continues at coordinate 997 of DATILK010000135.1, forward strand.
TGATCGAGATCATTCGCTCGATGGCGCACAACAAAATCATCATCGTCACCATTCACCAGCCGAGCTCCAAACTGTTTCAGTTGTTTCATAAGGCGATCCTTCTCGATAAAGGCGGCCGGCTCGTCTTTTTTGGGACGCCAACCGAAATGCTTCGCTATTTTGCCGAGGCCGAGCATCAGCATCAGTTCGGGGCGGACCTCGGTGCCTGTCCTTCGTGCGGGACAACGCGACCGGAATTCATCTTCGATGTGCTCGAAACGCCGCTGCGCGATTTGAGCGGTGATATTATCTATGAGGAGAATAGTCGCGGGCAGTTGGTGGCGGCGCGGCGTTACTCGCCGGAATTCTGGCGCGATAAGTATGAAGCGTTTCGCCTGATCCAGGACGTCAAACAGGTGTCGCTGCGTCGCGAACAGGTGCCCCAGTTGCCCTCGGCACCGGCCCAAAAGAAAAAACGGCTTCCGATTCGCTGGCACGACGAGTGGACCCAGTTCCGCGCGCTCCTGCGACGCTCATTCATCAGCAAGCTGCGCAACCGCGCCAACATTTGGATCACAACCTGTGCCGCGCCCGTTCTCGCTCTGTTGATTGGCACGCTGCTGCGTTATTCGGAAAGTGGGAAATACGATTTCGCATCGGCTTTCCACATCCCGACCTATTTGTTTCTGGGATTGCTGGTAGTGATGTTTCTGTCGC
>DATILK010000136.1:0-6575 GCA_035476555.1 Chthoniobacterales bacterium
CAATGAAACGCTCGCGCGGAAATTTTTCCCCGGCCAGGACCCGATAGGCCAGCAGGTAATCGTGACGTGGGACGCACCGGTCGCGGACGAAATCATCGGTGTAGTCGGCGACATCAAAGAAACAGCGCTGGAACAGGAACCTAATCCCGCGATCTACTGGCCACACCCGCGCGAGCCCTACCCGTTCATGAACTTCGTTATCCGCTCGGCGATGGATCCGGCGTCGTTGAGCGCGGCAGCCACGAAGGAAATTCACGCGCTCGATCCCGACCAGCCCGTTTCCGACATTCGCCTGCTCGACGAAATCGTAGCGAGATCGATCGCGCGCCCGCGCTTCAACACGCTCCTGCTCGCGATCTTCGCCGGCGTGGCGCTCGTCCTGGCATCCGTCGGGATTTACGGCGTCATGAATTATTCCGCCACCCAGCGCACCCAGGAGATTGGCATCCGCATGGCGCTGGGCGCGAAACCGGGCGACATCCTTCGCCTCGTGGTCGGCCACGGAATGAAACTGACTGCTGCCGGGATCATGATCGGCATCATCGCCTCGCTCGCGCTCACGCGGGTTATGGCAACGTTGCTGTTCGGAATTACCGCAACGGATCTGCCGACTTTCGTCGCCGTTTCCGCAGTCCTGACAACCGTCGGGCTTATCGCCAATTACATTCCGGCCCGCCGCGCTACCCGCGTCGATCCTGTCCGTTCGCTGCGATACGAATAACACAGGGCTTGTCTCGTGGCCCGCGTGGTCGCTAAACTCGCCTGCATGAACACCATACGCCCGAGCTTTCTCTTTGCGCTGGCAACCTGCGTCGCCGCGCTCACGCTCCATGCCGAGACCGAGCCGCTTCGTAACGATCTCGGCACCTACACACGCAAAGTCACCACGAAAAATCCGAAAGCGCAGCGCTATTTCAATCAGGGCCTCGCCTTCATTCACGGTTTCAATCACGCCTCTGCGATCCGTTCTTTCCAGGAAGCGGCGAACGCGGACCCGGATTGTGCGATGGCGCATTGGGGCGTCGCGCTCGCCGCTGGTCCGCACATTAATTATCCGCTCGTCCCGCCGCCGATGGCCGAACTCGCCTGGAAAGAACTCACCCTCGCCCAACAGCACGCCGACAAAGCGTCGCCGGTCGAACGGGATTTGATTGAAGCGCTCAGCAAACGTTACGCGAATCCGCAGCCGGAAGATCGCACCGCGCTCGACCACGCCTACGCCGATGCGATGCGCGAGGTCTGGAAAAAATATCCGAAAGATCCGGACGTGGGCGCGTTCTTCGCCGAATCGATGATGGATTTAAGTCCGTGGAATCAATGGACGAATGACGGCAAGCCGAATCCAGGCACGGAAGAAATCGTCGCGACCCTCGAGGCAGTGATGAAAATGAATCCGCAGCATCCGTTCGCGAATCACCTCTACATCCATGCGGTGGAAGCTTCGCAGCATCCCGAGAAAGCGGTCCCCGCGGCCAATCGCCTGCGAACTTTGCAGCCCGGTCTCGCGCACAACGTCCACATGCCCTCACACATCGATATCCGAACGGGCAACTGGCAGAAGGCGATCGACACAAATGCCAAGGCGATCACCGACGACCACAAATATTTTGCGTCGTTAGGCAACAAATCCGCCGGCCTCATTCCATTCTACGCCGCGCACGATCATCACATGCTCGCGTATGCCGCGCTCATGACCGGTCAAAGCAAGCTCGCGATGGAGAAAATCCGCGAGTTGATCCGCGAAACGCCCGTGGAATTCGTGAAGGCCGCGGCGGTGAAAGCCGAGGCGTTCCTGGCTTTGCCGATGGAAGCGATGATTCGTTTCGGTCGATGGGACGATGTTCTCGCCGAGCAGGACAATTATCCCGAGTTCGCACCGTTCTCGCGTGCCTTCCACCACGCGGCACGCGCGATTGCGTTCGCGGCCAAGAAACAGCCGGAAGAAGCGCGCAAGGAACAGGCGAAATTCAACGAGCTCACACCTGCCATTCCGAAGGAAACGGAAGTCGGCAACAATTCAGCAACCGACATCGTCGCCCTCATTCAAAAAATGCTCGAAGCCGAGATCCAGGTGGCCGAAGGCAAGACTGACGAGGGCATCGCCGGACTCCAGGCGGCCCTGAAGATGGAAGACGCGCTCAAGTACGACGAACCGCCCGCCTGGATGATTCCGATTCGCCACTCGTTAGGCGCAAACCTCATGAAGGCCGGCCGTTTCGCCGAAGCCGAAGAAGTCTATCGGGAAGATCTGCGAAGATTGCCGGAAAATGGCTGGTCGCTTTACGGTCTCGCGGAAGCTCTGAAAGCGCAGAAGAAACCCGAAGCCGAAAAAGTGCAGGCGCAATTCGCGAAAGCCTGGGCGAAGGCCGACATCAAGATCAACAGCTCTTGTCTGTGTCGGCCGTTCACGACGGCGGGGCGCTGATCTTTTTCGCTTTCAACAAAACAGCGATCGCGTCCGGCCGGCCATTCACGAAATCAATTCGTGTCAGGCCATCGGGCGTTTGCCTAACGACAGCTGGGATCGACAACGCCGTCAGGTACCAGCCGCGTGGCAACACGACGGAATTACGCGGACGCCCGAAACTCCGGTCGAAGACCAATTCGTCGCCTTCCAGCCGATAACATTCCGGCGCCGTGTAGGTCTCGCTCATCCGCAATCGAATCGACTGGCCTTTCTTCACCGCGGGAAAGCGAAACACCACGACCTGTTGATCCGGCGCGATTTTTTCTTCGCCCGCGTCGATTTTCGCCGCTTTCAACTTCGAGCCGGTCAAAACTTCGACCTTCAACGGTTCGCCGGTATCGAGAATTTTCCCTGATGGCTCGGAGACCTTACTGCCGGGGCGCACAACGTTGAGATACTTGTCCGTGCCTTCGCGCGATTCGCTGTAGTCGTGCGACAGACTGAAGGCATGCGTGTCTGGCGCTTGCAGGTAATAGATAATATCGCGGTCTTGGTGGGCGCGTTCACCAAGCCGTTCGCGCTCGGTCGGACCTTGTTTCGGCGGCGGCTCCCAACTGCGCGCGTCGGTTAGCGCGCGCGGTTTCGTCGTCTGCGCGCCGGGCATGGCTTTCAAAATCAACCCCGCCTGGCCCGGCGCCTGATGCATGAAACTGATCCGCGTTCGCCCATCGGGTTCGCTCAACACTTGCGACGGCACATTGCACGCCGTCAATCGGTAACCGCTCGGCAACACCACCGCATTTCTCCGAATCCCGAGCGGCCGCTCGAAAACAATCGCGTCGCCCTCGGTGCGATAACTCTTGGCATCCTTGTAAGTTTTCACGATGCGAATGCGCGCTTGTCCGCCATCCGCGGGCACGGGCCGTGCGAGATCGACACGAATGTAATCGGTTTCCGCATCCGAATCCGCGAGTCCCTGCTCTTTCGCTTGCGCACCGCTCACTTGTTCGAACTTCAACGGCTCGCCGGTCATCATATCGAAGACCGCTTCGTCACTTGCGACGCTGCCTTTGCGGATTGGATTGAAAAAAGCTTTCGCGCCCGGAGTGGTGGCAGTGACTTCGTAAGTAATCTTGAACGACGCCGACTCCGGCGGGAGAAGCTCGTAAAGCGTGTATTCGTCCTGCTCGGTTTGTTCCGCGCCCGCCGCGGCGCACAAAAGCAGCGTCAGAATTACTCCGCAGGAAGTCCTGTTCATGCCAGAACGATGACTGGTCAGATAGAAATTGGTAGACACAAAAAATCACTAACCGTTTCACACTCGAACGGGTGACGTCTCGCCGTTCGCTGTGGTTGAACACCTCCTCCGAACCAGCGCATTCGTGGGCGCCATGGAGCGCCCCGCCATTTCATAATTAGAGAAGGGTGGCTTGGGTCGCTTCCGGCGCGGTCACGCCGGCGAACTTCTTTACCAGTTCGTCGAGCTTGGCGGCGTAGTAATCGACATTCTCGTCGCGGTTCTGGGGATCAAAGTCCGTCGCGAGCTTGGCGGCTTCGTAAGCGGCCACTTTTTTCGGCGTGGCTTTGATGTAGTAGCTGATCTGTTCGCCAGGCTTGTAGTTGCGGCCGCTGGCCAGGGCCAATTCGTAAGCGGCAGCGCGGTTGCGGCCGCCGGCGCCGATCTTGGCGCGATACTTTTCGAGCGAATCCTGAAGCGTGTCGGTCTTCATCAGCATGTCGATGGGCCATTCCCGGTCGCGAATCTTTTTCTCGAAGTCGTCGCGCAACGTTGAAATTGCGTCCGGTTTTCCCTCCATCAGCAGCTTGATCATGTCCTCGAGAAAAACGCGCTGAAATTTTTCCAGGCCGCGCGATTTCAGCGCGCCGCCTTTGATGACGACCTCGCCCTCGTGCGTGAGCAGCGCGTAGTTCTTGGCCTTGTAGCTGAACATCGCGTCGAATTGCTCGTCGAATTCGACCTCGATGCCGGCCGGCAACTCTTTCGCCAACGCGGCGCGTAACTCGTCGGCATCCGCATCCTTCGGCGGGACGAAGTAAATCCCGTCGGTGTCCACTTCGATGACCTGGGCGCCGCGATTCGTGAGCCAGTCGATCATTTTTTGCAACAGTTCGCGACCAATCTGGGTGACGCGGGCGGCGGCATCGAAGTCGGCGAAATGTCCCTGGGCGAAGCCGAGATAGCCGTAGAAACTATTGATTAGAATCTTGAAGGTGTTCTGAAGCGCGTGGAAATACTGCTGCTGGGCGCGATCTTTCGCGGCGCGCATGCTCGACTTCGACTCCAGCCGGAACGTCCGGAGGTCGGTGAGTAAGTGGCGAAAAATCTGGAGCTGATCGGTCGCGGGCCAGCAGTCGAACTGGAGCATGATCGACGGATAGAGCGACGCGATATCGCAATGCCAGACGTTGCGGGCCACACCGGTAAAGAAGATCTCGGTGTAACCTCCTTCGAATCCGCGCACCATCGGCATCTCGGGAATGGAATGGCGTTGGCGATAATATTCGCGGAGAAAAAGTGCGTTGATCCGCGTCGCGTTGCCGCGCACGATCACATCCTGATAGTTGTAGGGAAAAATTTGCGCCTGGATGAAGTAACTGGGGCTCAGGAGATCGGCGACGGCGCGGGTTTCGCGCACCGCGCACAACGCGCGCTTTCGGAAACGCTCACTGTCGGCAGCGTATTCGCGCTCCAATTCCTTCCCAGTGAGCGAAGCGATTTCGGCCGAATCGCAGAGACCAAAATGCTGGGCGACATCGATCCGTTCGAAGCCCGAAAGGCTGCGCATCCCGACGTCGTAAAATTGCGCGAGTAGAAAAGTGTCGACGAAGTGCCGGCCATCGGCGGCGAACTTCGGGTAATCAATTGTCTTCTCCGCGATCTGGAGTCGCGACGGCCGCGAACGAAGAAATCCGCCGCTCCGTCCCCAATCGAGTTTCACCTTCGCTTTTCGCGCGCGCGCGACGAGCAGCGGAAGATCGGAGCGAAATAAATTGTGGCCTTCGATCACATCGGGGTCGCGTTCCTTGATCAGAGTCGTGAGCCGTTTGAGGGCGGCGCGCTCCGATTCCTCCGCATTGCCGGAGTCGATGACGATCAGTTCGTCCCAACCAGTGTTGTCGGAAAGCGCGATACTCATGATCCTCTCCCCTTGGCCGGGATCGTCGATCCCGGCTACAACCAGAACTTCGAGCTGGAGCCGGCGCAGTTCCTCGAAAGCGAGCCCCTTGAAGAGCGTCCGTCCCGTGTGGGTGAGATAGTGCTGCACCGGATCGCTCAACGCGAAAAAACTGCGGCCGGCGTTCTTCAAACCATTCCGGAGCGCGATCAATTCCTTCCAGCTACTGACGCTGATCCGCCAGCCGTAACGCAAATCGCCCGCCAGCTTTTCGGCGTCGATATTCAGATCCGCGACGTCCGAATCGCACCAGACGAACGGATGAAACGATTCGATGTCGGTCGCGATGGAGCCGTCTTTCTCGCGCCGGTAAACCTTCACCGTTCTCGTCTCGCCCAGCTCGATCGCCACGATGCGCGGCGTCGGGTCCGAGCCGAAAAGCATCTGGTTTTCTTCAAACGCCATGGGCTTAAAGATTCCGCGAGTTCAACATCAATGACAACTAAACCGGATAATTGGGGTTTGATTTCTCACGGGCAAACCCGGGGCCGCGCACGAATAAATAGAAGGGAGCGGCGGCTTTACCGTGAGTCATCCGCGGCTCGCGCTGGTTTAATTCTTATGTCAAAAAAAACGATCATCGTCATCGCCGGAGTTGTCCTCCTGCTCGCTGTGTGGTGGACCTGCCGCCGGGGCGATTCTTCCGCGGAGGCGCAGACCAGCGGTCGCAATTCGCGAGGCCCAGGCGGCGGTGCGGTCCCGGTGGTGGCTGCCAAGGTCGAGCAAAAGGACGTGCCGATTTACCTGGACGGGCTCGGAACCGTTCAGGCCTTCAACACCGTGACTGTGCATGCGCGCGTCGATGGCGAGCTGGTCAAAGTTCTGTTTACCGAAGGGCAGGATGTAAAAACCGGCGACGTGCTCGCGGAGCTCGATCCTCATCCGTACCAAGCCGTCCTCGATCAGGCGAAAGCGCAAGCAGCCCTGGATCAGGCGACGTTGAAGAGGCAAACCGATCTGCGCGCGAGAAA
>DATILK010000137.1:0-4105 GCA_035476555.1 Chthoniobacterales bacterium
ACTGAATCCTTGCGCGCCCGGCACCGTATCCGGCGAGATTAATTGGACGACGCGCAATCCATTTCGTCCGTCAGCCACGAGCGCGAACTGCGATGCGTTCACGCTCCCGACCTGAACCGCGCGCGTGTCGTTGAGCTGACCGTCGGCGTTGAACATCTGATCAAGTCGCGGCGCTTCCGGATTCTCCACATCAATGATCGCGAGACCTTCCGCGCCATTCGCGACATAGGCGTAAGTCCGCGCGACGTAGAGGCGGCCGGGATTTCGCAATCCGACAACCGCACGGCGGATTGGTTGCGTGCGATACGGATCGGTGATGTCGAGGACCTTGAGTCCTTCGCTGTCGGTGACGAACGCGTAGCGAAACTGGATCGCGACGCAGTGCGGATTGCGCAGGAAATCGCCCGTGTATTGTCCCGCGAGTTTCGGATGCATCGGATCGGTGCAATCGATCACGAATAATCCGCGCGGCGTCGTCATGTAGAGGCGATGCCCAGCTGCTGTGACAAAACTTGCGCCGGTCAGCGCCCCGTCCGGATTGTAGGTCACGTCGCGTTTCAGGAAATTGTTGTCGGGATTTCCGTCGACAAGCGTTGCGACATTCGAGCCGACGAGTCCTTCTTCTCGATCCGAGACGTAAACGAATGCGTAAAACAAATCGATCGGCTGTTCTTCATTTTCCGCAATGCGAACGCGCGCCGGATCGAGCGCGAGCGTGCTCGGCAACGCGACGGAAGTTGCGTACTTCGTGTTGACCCGAGTCCGCTGCCCGAGCGGCGAGACCGGCGCGCTCACGATCCGTTCCGAAAATCCTTTCTGGTCGATGTTCGCGACGTCGAAGACCTCGAAACCGCCGGGACCGTTCGCGGTGTAGAGATATTCGCCGCGCAACACGATGTCCTGGATGTCGTGGCCGCTATGCTCGTGCGCTTCTTTCAAAATCGCGCCGGCTTCGAGATGCTTCCGGTAGTTGTCCGGATACGCGATCCGATGGAGGTGGCTGCCGATCGCAGCCTGCGGTTCGTCCGGCTCCGTCCAAATGACGGCGTGAAATCCTTCTTTGCCTTCGCCGACGTAGGCGTAGCGCCCGAAGAAATTCACCGTGCCGGTGCCGAACCCAAGCAGCTGCGTCATCCACGCGTTGTTGTCGTTATTCTTCGAGAGATGGCAGTCGGTGCAATTTTTCGTCGTCCCGACGCTGCTGGTCGTGTGCGGGAAATGCGGATTGAACGCCTGGCCGCTGTAGCCTTCGGCCGAAAAAGTCTGGGCCTGCGAGTAAACCCACTCCCGGTTTGCGTTTTGCGAGCTGACCACGACCGCACTCGAGGAACGAATCACCGCCATTCTATTTTTCTTCACCGTCCCGTCGATGCCGAGCATGAAGACGTCATCGCGAACGACCTGCGGATTGTAGGTTGTGTAATTCCGGTCGGTGACGCCTTCGAATTTGTTCTGCGGCACGCGCTGGTTCGCTTTCATCGGCAGATGGCAACCGAAACAGCTGGTCGCCCACGACGTGTGACAGATCTGGCAATCCATCGCGCTGTTGTCGTGCGCGAATTGCGAGTGGCGCTCGGCCGGATCGGCCGAAACAATTCCGCCCCACGTCTTGCCGTCGCGCCGTAGCGTCTTGGCGTAGGCCGACTTCGGATTGTAGTGATCCGAGAGAGGATCGATCGTGTCGATCGTCTGCGGAATTTCCCAACGCATCTCGGGCGACATGACTGATTGCTGGTAGAGCCGCGTTCCTTCCCAGACGAAGCGCGGACCCCACGGCGTGTTGCTCGTGTTCGCCAGATCGAACGCGCCGGCGTTGCCGGTCGTCACCAGCGTCGGCCGCTGATCAATGGTCCCATGACAATCGATGCAGTTGATCGTCGTCGCATTGCGGGGTTCGCCGTAGAGCATTCCGTTCCCGTGAACGTCGACTTCGAAATGGCAATCGGCGCATTGCATTCCGTGCGCGAGATGGACGTCCTTGAGATGGACCGCTTTCGCGAACTTCTGCGGATCGCTGTCCGGAATTTTGTTGTCGTGCAAATCGAGCAAGTTGCCCTTGCGATCGTGTTTGAAAATCGCGCGAAACACCCAGCCGTGTCCGTGGTAATCGGCGAACTGGGTATGCTTCAGTTTCGGATTTAGCTCGGAAACTTTGTCGAGAAATTCTTTGTCGCCCCAGAGTCCCTTCGCCGCGGCTGCTTCGGGATTGCTCTGCGTTTCGATGACCAGCTCGTCGTCCGTCGGATTGCGCTGCTCCTTCGGATACATGAATTCGCCGTCCGTTTCCTGGTCCCACCAGGTGTAACCGAGATACGGGTTCACAAAGAGATTGCCCTGGTGCATGTGGCAGTTCATGCATTGGCTCGACGGAATCGAGCGGGTGAACTGATGGATCACCGGATGGCCGCGCTCCGTTCGCGGAATTGTCTTGTCCGCCGTGAAGGTCACCCCCTGATGACCGTACTTGCTCCAATAACCGGAATTCGTCGGCGAGCGATCATTGGCGTAAACAACGTGGCAGGCCGAGCACCCGCTCGAACGATAATCGCCCGGATGATCGTTCGAGCCGAGAAATTGAAGCAGCGGATCGTGCAGCCGCGTTTTTTGAATGCCGAGGAAAACCGGATCCGTGCGATTGAGCGTGCCGAGCCCGCGCTCCGATAATCGCCGTAACGGTTTGCCGTTCGGTTCTTCCGTGGTCGGAATGCCGAGCTGCAATTGTTTTTCGCCGCCCTTCTCGAAGATGCGCAGGATGTTTCCCGGATTACTCAGATTGAATCGCGGCACCGGATCGAGAAACGGCAGGATGCCGTGGATCTTTGTGTCTTCAGGTGTGACCGGCGTGTAGTTGATGAGGCGAAGCGGCGCGCCGTCGGCGGCGTAGGCCTGGCCGAAGCGATAGTTCTTAAACCAATACCCGCTATTATTATAGAGCGCGGCACCCCAGAGCATCGGGCCCGTGTTCATCATGCTGTGATCGACCCGGTTGATGATGTCGTCATGGCAAAGACCGCACGTCTGCTTCGCGACGCGCAAATCGCCGGGGTTCATGAACCGGATGAATTCCGGCGACTCGTGGTTGAGCCAGACGTTCGAGTTGGGCGGGTTGGCCGACGTTTTCCAAAATTCCTTGTGCCGCGGCGGGACATGCGCCTGCTCTATCGTTACGCCACGCCCCGGATTCCCACCGTGACAATCGGTGCAACCGAGCACGACATGCGACGCCTTGTGCATCGGTTCGACGCCTGCGTGGCACTGGATGCACCCGGAACTTTTTGCATCCGCCGCGGCCTGTGATTGGTCAATCCAGTTTGGCCTCGGGCGAGAAGTTGGTGCGGTGACGGAATAGTTCGGCAGCAGAGAAGTGGGCGGACCATAGCCGGTTTGTTCCTGGCCTAACGCCGCGCCGACTACAAAGAGAAAGGGAAGAAGAAAACGTCCAACGTCCAACGTCCAACGTCCAACGTTCAACTGGGGAAGGCGGCGTGGTGTGCTCATCGCTTGTGCTTTTCCGCAGTGCGAATGCTGGCGGCGAAGATTTTGATGAGCGCTTCTGTTTCAGCGATGAGGGGATCGACTTTTGCCCGGCTTAGCAGCGGAATACGATGAACGAGACGCAACCAACGCCGCGCTTCGCGAATTTCTTTCAGACAGATTCCAAGCTTATGAATAAAATCTTTCCGTGATTCCGCGCCTTGAAGCTCGCCATGATTGGCCAGTGGCGAAGTGCCACAACGAAGAAGTTGATCCGCCACGTGTCGTCCTGCCCGCGTCGCAGGCAACGCCTCGACCAACCGAATGATTCGAACCGCGTATTCAAGTAACCGCTCTTCAAGGTCAAACCGTCCTTCGCCGGAACCCGTCGCACCAACCTCTCTTCGTTCGACGTTGGACGTTGGAGGTTGAACGTTGGGCGTTCTGCCTTTTGATCGCTCGCCGTACTCCGCGCCCGGCTCCTCCCTAACGCTGCCATTTCTCTTCTTCATCAGTACGTCAGCGTCAGCGTTAAAATTCCGCTGTAGAGAAAATCATCCACCTTCCCGGGGCTCGGACCGGGATAACCGAAAACCGGATTCGTATTCGCGCGGTAAATATCTTTGTAACC
>DATILK010000138.1:0-6154 GCA_035476555.1 Chthoniobacterales bacterium
TCGCCCAAGCTCGACGGCGCGAAGAAATGAATTTGTAGGGCAAGCGGTCGCCGCGGCGACCTTGCGTCCGAGTCGCGATTTGGCAGGCGGAGCGCCTGACCTACAATCAACTTGTGACCATTCTCGCCCTCGAGACTTCGTGCGATGAAACGGCTGTCGCGATTCTGCGCGGGACGGAGCTGCTCGCGAGCGAAGTCGCGTCGCAAACTCAGCACGAGGCGTACGGTGGCGTCGTCCCGGAAGTCGCTTCGCGAAGTCATCTCGTGCACGCGCCGCGTTTGCTTGAGTGCGCGCTCGCAGATGCCGGCGTCGCGCTCGACGAGATCGATGCGTTCGCCGCGACGTCCGGCCCAGGGCTCGCCAGCTCACTGATGATCGGGGCCTCGATCGCAAAGGGTCTCGCAGTTGGTGCCGGTAAACCCTATCTCGCGGTCAATCATCTCGAAGGGCATTTGCTTTCCCCGTTTTTCGGGACCGATGAGATTGAGCGGAACGTTTCTCTCGTCGTCAGCGGCGGCCATACGCTGCTCGTCGAAGTGCGCGGAGTAAACGACTATCGTGTCCTGGGCCGGACGGTGGACGACGCGGCCGGCGAGGCGTTCGACAAGGTGGCGAAGCTGCTTGGCCTCGGTTATCCGGGCGGGCCGGAAATCGAACAACGCGCCCCCGATGGAAACGCGGCGCGTTTCGATTTCCCGCGAAGCATGCTCGATTCGGGTGATCACAATTTTAGTTTCAGCGGATTGAAGACCGCCGTGCGTTATCGACTCGCGGAATTCAAAATTGACGAACGGGCGCCGCAGCTCGTGAACGACTTGTCGGCTTCGTTTCAACGCGCTGTGGTCGAGGTGTTGGTGAAAAAGACGGTGCGCGCTGCAAAAGAATGTGGCGTGAATTTGGTAACGGTGAGTGGCGGGGTGAGTTGCAACGACGCGTTGCGAAAAGAAATGACGCTGCGTTGTGATCGGGCTGGATTGCAATTACGCGTCGCGCCGCCGCGACTCTGCACGGATAACGCCGCGATGATTGCGTTCGCAGCGGCGTTGCGCTTCCGAGCAGGCAATTGCTCTGAAGTTACCGTAGAGATCGATCCGAACCTGGCGCTGGTGTAAATTTTAGTACTCGCGAGCCAGCAGATAATCGGCGAGGCCGCGCAGAACACAGGCGTCTTCGCCGAGCGATTCCAAAGCGGAATGCGCCTGCGTCGTTAACCGTCGCGCTTCGGCCCGCGATTTTTCCAAACCGATGACAGCCGGATACGTCGCTTTTTGCGCGGCCAGATCTTTCCCGGCGCTCTTTCCTAATTTCTCCGAGGTCTGAGTGACGTCGAGAATATCGTCGATGACTTGAAACGCGAGGCCGAGGGCGCGACCAAACGCAGTGATGGAGGCGAGCTGTTTCGCGCTCGCGTTCGCCGACATCGCTCCCAGGCGAACGGACGCAGTCAGCAACGCCGCGGTTTTGTTTTCGTGAATCGAGCGCACTTGCGCGTGGCTCAGCCGTCGTCCTTCCGCTTCGAGGTCGGCGACCTGACCCGCGATTAGTTTTCGGCTCCCGGCTGCTTCCGCCATTTCACGGAAGACATCGCGCAGATCGTAACGCGAAACCGGTTTTGCGTGAGTCGCAATCTCGAACGCGATCGTCAGCAACGCGTCGCCGGCAAGAATCGCGATCGCGTCACCGAAAACTTTGTGACAGGTCGGACGGCCGCGGCGCAAATCGTCGTTGTCCATGCTCGGGAGATCATCGTGAATGAGCGAATAAGTGTGGATGCATTCGACGGCGCAGGCCGCCGGCAGGGCAGCGCTCGTTTTTCCGCCACACGCTTCCGCCGCCGCGAGGCAGAGAATGGGCCGAAGCCGTTTTCCGCCGGCGAACAGACTGTAACGCATGGCCCGGTGAAGAGTGGCGGGCGCGACCGTCGCTTTCGGCAGAAAACGATCGAGGGCGCGATCGATTTCCGTCTGCCGGGCGACGAGATAACGCTTCAGATCCACGGTCCGCAATTAATCCTGGGAAACGCGCGGCGCTGGACTGGCCACGACGAGGCCCATTAACAGAAAACAAATCGCGGCCGAGAAGAGGCAGTAGCGACAGAAGGCGTGGAGGACAAATGCCTGGACGTAAAGTAACCACAGCGTGGCGGCAAAAAGAACGCCGACGACGAGCGCGAAAAATTTGCGGGCCCGCGGGTAATCAAAAGCGGCAAACGTCGCGCACGTGAAAGCGGTGAAATAACCGGCCACGCCGAAGGCCGCGACGGGAATACCGGCGACGCGCGCGTAAGCGCTGCCCAACACTTCCTGACATCCGGCTTGTCCGCTGCACGCAGCCGTTTCGCCTGTCAGAGCCAGCACCGTCAGGTAGGTTGCGTCCGCCAGGCCCAACACGCAGAACAAAGCAGCAATGCTGAAGAGGATAATTTGTCCACGCGACGGCGTCGTATTTTTCGTGCGGTTGCTCATTTTTTTGGTGGCGGGTTGAGCGCGGCCTCGATCGCTTTCTGCACGCCGGTCGGGTTGGTCTCCGCCACCGGCAACACCGAATTGTTTACGAACAATGTTGGCGTGCTCGTCACTCCGCGCGACGTTCCGAGTTTTTGGTCGGCGTCGATGCGGGCCGCGACTTCGGGTTTCAACAAATCGCTTTTGAAGCGTTCCATATCGAGCCCGATCGAGCTCGCATAGCCATTGAATAATGCCGGTACGTCCGGCGCTTTCGACCAAAGCGCCTGTTCTTTGTAGAGAACGTCGTGCATTTCCCAAAACTTGCCCTGTTCGTGGGCGGCTTCGGCGGCGATCGCGGCCTCGCCGGCGTGGGCATGCACCGCGAGCGGGAAATGATGGAAGATCAATCGCAACCGCGACCCGTATTGCTCTCCCAGTTTGTGAAGCACGCCTGACATCGTGCCGCACGGAGGGCATTGGAAGTCGCCGAATTCCTCGATGGTCACGGCTGCATTCGCTTTGCCTCGGACATGGATGCCACCTGCTACGCCGGACGTCGCGCCCGGCGCCACCTGCTTCGAACGATAAAGCGCGTAACCGCTGCCGAAAGTGATCAGCGCGACCGCGGTCACAATGAGAAAAGGCAGGAACCGTTTCATGAATCGGAGAGGCCAAAGGAAAACGATTGGCGCGCAATTGCCAGAAATATTGTGGCGGTCAATCGAGCAAAAGAGCCACTGAATTCAGGGCGTTTGTTACCAAATGACGAAAATGTAATGTCCAAAACGGGAACCGCGGCCCTCGCTTCGCCCGATTTCAAAGCATACTGCGCGGTCCCCAATCGCCCCCGCGCCAGTTCAACTTCACAGGAGAACTCTATGAAAAAACAGGCCAAGTCGTCCCGCAACCGTGGCTCGGCTCTTCGATCCGTCCTCGCGATCTTGTTAATGTTAAGCGGTGTCGCGTTTCTCGCGCGTGCCGGCAGCTCAGGCGCTTCCCCGCAGGCGCCACAGCCAGTCGCCGCCACTCCAGGCGTACCGCGATTCCAAAATTATCCGGCACCGGATGGCATCGCCGATGACGTGGGCGAGCCGTCCATCGGATGCAACTGGAAATCGGAGACGAGCAATCCCACCAGCATGTTTAGCATCCCGAACGGCGGTCGAGTCATGTTGTTCGGTGGATTTTCGCCGGACATGTATCGCGCCACTTTTAACGATTGTTCTTCGCCGGCCGGAGTTCTGTGGGAAGCAAAGCCGCTTCTCACTGCTTCCACACCGCGCGCGGCGGGCGATCCGATTCTCTTCACTGACCACGATACCGGCCGGACGTTTGTCTCGCAGTTGGAAGGTCTGACACCGGCAGGCAGCACAACAGACGTCACCGACGACGACGGCGATAATTTTTCACCAAGCGAAGGCTCAAGTCTTCCGTCCGACGTCGATCACCAGACTTTTGGCGGCGGAATATTTCATGCGGGTGGGCTCGGACCGATCACGGCTTATCCGAACGCGGTTTATTATGCTTCGCAGAGTGTTGCGGACGCGCGCGCTACTCTGAGCCAGGACGGCGGTCTCACTTTCGGCCCGGCCTTCCCGTTATACACGATCAATGATTGCGCGGGTTTACACGGCCACATCAAAGTGTCGCCGAAAGACGGAACGGTTTATGTGCCGAACGTCGGTTGTGGGGGAGCGGTCCCGTTCCATGAAACCGGCGGGAAACAAGCGGTGATCGTCTCGGAAGATAACGGTATCACTTGGAACATCCGCCCGATTCCGGATTCAAGCACTCACGGCAACGGCAGCCTGGATAACACGATCATCGGCACCCGGGACCCATCCGTCGCTATGGACGCCGACGGCACGGTGTACTTTGTTTATCAGGCCGAGGATCGCCTGACCGGCAACGCCGACGGAACGGACATCGCGGGCGACACGCATCCGAAGGTGGCGGTTTCACACGACAGGGGCTTGACCTGGTCAGCGAGCGTTGACGTTGGCGCAACTGTCATCAACGGCAATCCGATCAAGAACGCCACGTTCGTAACCGCGACGGCGGGCAGCAGCGGGCGCGCGGCCGTGGCGTTTTTCGGCACTGAAACAGGCGGCAACAACTGGTCTTGTGGCGAGGGCGATGACTGTTCGTTGAACGTCCAGGGAGTAAGCACCGGCATCAACGCGAGACCGCTCTTCACCGGTATTTGGTATCTCTACGTCTCCACCACGTTCGACGGTGGTAAGACGTGGACAACGCAAAACGTTACGCCCGGCGATCCGATCCAACGCGGCGGCATCTGCGGCGGTAGCACCTGCCGAAACCTGCTCGATTTCATGGATATTCAGATCGACAAGGAAGGTCGCGTTCTCGTCGCCGGTGAGGACGGTTGCATCGGCGCCTGTGTCCAGGGAACCGTGAATTCGTTCACCGCCAAGGGCTTCATCACCCGTCAATCCGGCGGCAAACGCATGCTGGCGGCGTTCGATCCAGTCGAGCCTGTTCTGGCGGGTGCGCCGTTGGTCACCGCAGGAATGGACAACGCGAAGCTAACGGTGAAGCTCTCGTGGCCCACGCCGGATAACGGCGGTTCCGATATTACCGGTTACAACGTTTACCGGCGGATTGGTAATAGCGGCAGTTTCACTCTGCTCGCTACTACCACGAGCACCGACTACACCGACATCACCTTCGATAAGAATCAAACCAACTCTTACCGCGTGACAGCGATCAACAGCTTGGGCGAGGGACCGTTCTGCCACGACGTCGTGCCGGTTCTGCTTCCACCAGTCGAAAATATCTGCACGAACGGCCTCACCTTGCTGACCGATGCGGCAGGCGACACGCACGATCCTCTCGGCTTCGTCAACGCCCCCGCGCCGCCGGGAGCCGATTTGCGGCGGTTGCAGATTGTGCAGCCCTTCGCTGCCGATGGCATTGTGAAACTTAAATTCCTGATCCAAACGGACGTGGGCCAGTCTCCCCAGCCGCCCGCTTCCGGCTGGTATGCCTCGATGAAAATGCCGGACGGCAAAGTCCGCGGCGTCCATATGGTTTGGAGAAGCACGACCCCGAGTTTCGAGTCTTACATCGCTTCGCCGAGCACGGGCGGCAGCACTGATGGCCGCTTCGTCGATCCAACGTCGATTAAACCAGCGGAGCCGGAAAGTAAGTACGAGCCCGACAAGGGACTGATCACGATCGTGGTGAAGGCGAGCGATCTCGCGCTCAATCCGGGTGATGTGATCGCCGGGTTCAATGCCGCGGTAACGCAGAGCACCGACGTCGCCAACATCGGCAGAGGAGCCACCGGCACTTACGATGAGATGCCCGACAGCCTGGCTTACACCGGCTCGCTGACGTTCGGCGGTAACGCAGCCTGCGCCCCGAATCTCCCGCCGACCGCGAAGCTTGATGCGACTCCCGTAACCGGTAATCCACCCTTGGCCGTCTCGCTTGATGGTTCGAAATCGGTCGATCCCGATGCCGGCGATTCGGTTGTTTCTTACACGTTTAGCTTCGGCGACGGCTCGCCCGATGTTACGCAAGCCAGTCCGACCATCAGTCACACCTACAAACATGGCGGCGATTTCTTCGCCACTTTGACGGTGAAAGACAGTCACGGACTGCAAAGCGCGAACACCGCGACCGCCGAAGTACAGGTCGCCGCGCAAATCTTAAATCTCTCGACGCGATTGCGCGTGCAGCCT
>DATILK010000139.1:0-4773 GCA_035476555.1 Chthoniobacterales bacterium
CCCTAACGACACCGGAAAAGCGGAGCTTCTTATCTAGAACGTTCCCCCGACTCTTCGGCATACCGCGCCAGGAGCCAGCAGAGGTCCGAGAGCCTGTTCAAATATCGAAGGATTTCGCGATTGAAGTTGGGAGTGTCGAGGCGGGCGGCGACGTGGCGTTCTGCGCGGCGGCAAACCGTGCGAGCGAGATCGAGGGCGGCGGCGGCTTTGGTTTCACCGGGGTTCGACCAGTGTTTGAAGCTGCGGCCTTTCTCGAGCTCGTGGACGGCATCAGTGAGGCGGTCGGTCATCGGCGAGGTTGTAACCTGGAAGCCGTCGCGTTTGTAGCGCTCCAGATCTTCGGCGGCGGTCGCGAGCTCACCCATCACCGTGACAAGCTCCTTTTGGATCGCGAGAATCTGCTCGGCCAAAAACGGATCGCCGGCTGCAGCGCGGGCTACCCCAAGCGCGGCATTGAGCTCATCGACCGAGCCATAAGCTTCGACGCGCGGATCCGTCTTCGGCACGCGTCGCCCGTACATCAGCGACGTCTCGCCTTCGTCGCCGGTCTTGGTCGCGATGGACATCAGCGGAGCTGCCTATGGAGTAATGGAGTTTGGGAGTGATGGGGATTTTGCTCGCCCATTACTCCACTACTCCAATCACTCCATTGCCTCGCGTCAGCCCAGCGCGGGCTGCGGTTCGGTTTCTTCCACGAGCGATTCGCCGATCGGCTCGCCCTTCTCGATGAGCCGAATCTCGCGGACCTCGGGGAAGCCCGTACCAGCCGGAATGAGATGGCCCATGATTACGTTTTCCTTGAAGCCGCGCAGACGATCGACCTTGCCGAGCGTCGCCGCTTCTGTGAGGACGCGCGTGGTGTCCTGGAACGATGCCGCCGAGATAAAGCTGTCGGTTTCGAGCGAGGCCTTGGTGATACCGAGCAGAACCGGAGTCGCTTCCGCGGGCTTGCCGCCCTGCTCGACGACCTTCGTGTTCTCCGCTTCGAAATCGAGCCGGTCGACCTGATCGCCCCAGAGGAGCGAAGTGTCACCCGGATCGGTGATCTTCACCTTGCGCAACATCTGGCGCACGATGATCTCGATGTGCTTGTCGTTAATTTCCACGCCTTGGAGTCGATAAACTTCCTGCACTTCGTTGACCAGGTGCTCCTGCAAATCCTGCGGTCCGCAGACCTCCAGAATTTCATGCGGAACAACCGGGCCTTCCGTCAGCTGCTGGCCCTTCTTCACGAAGTCGCCCTTAAACACGATGATGTGTTTCGTCAGCGAGATCAGATGTTCTTCCTCGGAACCGGTCTCCGGATCTTTCAGAATCAGTTTCCGTTTGCCGCGGACCGTTCCACCCATTTCGACAATGCCGTCGATCTTCGCGATCTCGGCCGCGTCTTTCGGACGGCGCGCCTCGAACAATTCCGCCACGCGCGGCAGACCGCCGGTGATGTCCTTGGTCTTCGCAATCTTTCGCGGCGTCTTCGCCAGCAACGCGCCGGCGCGGATCTTCTGGCCTTCCTCGACGACGACGTGCGCGCCCGCGGGAATCGAATAACTGGCGAGCACTTCCTTCTTGTCGCCAACGATCACGATCTGCGGATGCAAATCTTCTTTGTGCTCGATGATGACCGTTCCCATCAGGCCGGTCGCTTCATCGACGTCGCGCTTGATCGTGACGCCAGCGATCATGTCGCGGAATTCGATCTTGCCGCTCTTGTCGGTCAAAATCGGAACGTTATACGGATCCCATTGCACGAACGTCTCGCCCTTCTTGACCGTGGCGCCGTCCGGTTTCGAGATAACGGACCCGATCACGACGTTGTAACGATCGAGCTCGCGCCCTTCGGCATTGTGCACACCGATCGAGCCGTTCTTGTTGAGCACGATCCAGCTGCCGTCGAGCGCCTGCACAGTTCGCAGATCGTTGAACTGCAGTGTGCCGTCGTTCTTCGCCTTGATGATCGGCTGCTTGAAGGTCTGGCTCGCCGTGCCGCCGATGTGGAACGTCCGCATCGTCAGCTGCGTGCCGGGCTCGCCGATCGATTGCGCGGCAATGATGCCGACCGCTTCGCCGAGCTTCACGAACTGGCCTGTCGCGAGGTTGCGTCCATAACACATCGCGCAAACGCCGCGTCCGCATTCGCAGGTTAACACCGAACGAATTTTCAGGCTCTCCACGCCGACTTTTTCGATCGCCGCCGCAATATGCTCGTCGATGAGCTGATTGGCTTTCACGACTTTTTTCTTCGTCACCGGATCGACAACTGACTCACAGCTCACTCGGCCAATGATGCGGGTCGATAGATCGACGACTTCTTCGTCACCTTCGTAAATCGAGCGGACCACGATGCCGTTCACCGTTCCGCAATCCATCTCGTTGATGATCACGTCCTGCGACGCGTCGACGAGTTTGCGGGTGAGGTAACCGGAGTCCGCGGTCTTGAGCGCGGTATCGGCCAAACCTTTTCGGGCGCCGTGCGTTGAGATGAAGTATTCGAGAACGCTCAGACCTTCGCGGAAGTTCGACGTGATCGGGCGCTCAATGATTTCGCCCGACGGCTTCGCCATCAAACCGCGCATGCCGGCCAGCTGTTTCACCTGCTGGCGATTGCCTCGCGCACCGGAATCCACCATCAGGTAAACCGGATTCAATTCCTTGCGGCCCTCGTTGTGTTCCAACGTGCGGAACATGACGTTCGAAATCTCGTCACCCGCGTGGGTCCAGATATCGATGATCTTGTTGTAACGCTCGCCGTCCGTGATGATGCCCTTCCGATACTGCTGCTCGACCGTCTTGATCGACTTGTAAGCGTTCTGCAGCTCGGTCTCTTTTTCCTTCGGAATGATCATGTCGGAAATTCCGATGGAAATTCCGGCCTTGGTCGCTTCCGCGAATCCGAGTTCCTTCAGTTTATCAAGGGTCTCGACGGTGCCGTTTTGTCCGGCGACCTGGTAGCAACGCCAGATAATATCGCTGAGCTGCTTCTTGCCCGCGGCCTTGTTGAAAAATCCGAGCTTAACCGGCCAGATCGCGTTGAAGATAACGCGGCCCGCCGTCGTTTCGATCACGTGGTCGGTCGCGTTGCCGTAAATCGTTTCCTTGCCGAGATCCGGATTCTTAAAACGAATCCGGTCGTGCGTCTTGACCTTCCCATCCGCCATCGCGAATTCGACTTCGGTCGCGTTCGCGAACAACGGCAGCCGGCTTTCCTTTTCGGTCCCAGCGGCGCGCCGCGGATTCTGCGTCAGGTAATAACAGCCAAGCGTGATGTCCTGCGACGGCGTCGTGATCGGTTTCCCGCTCGAGGGCGAGAAAATATTGTTCGGCGCCAGCATTAGCATGCGCGCTTCCATCTGCGCTTCGACTGAGAGCGGCACGTGGACCGCCATCTGGTCGCCGTCGAAGTCCGCGTTGTAAGCGGTGCAGACGAGCGGATGAATCCGGATCGCTTCGCCTTCGATCAATTGCGGTTCGAAAGCCTGAATCGAAAGACGGTGCAAAGTCGGCGCGCGATTCAGCAACACCGGGTGGCCTTTCGTCACTTCTTCGAGAATATCCCAGACCTCCGGCGTCTGGCGTTCGATCATCTTCTTCGCGCTGCGCACCGTGTGGACGTAGCCGAGATCTTTCAGTCGCCGAATGATGAACGGCTCGAACAAAACGAGCGCCATCTTCTTCGGCAATCCGCACTGGTTCAGTTTCAATTCCGGACCGATGACGATGACGGAACGGCCTGAGTAATCGACGCGCTTGCCGAGCAAGTTCTGACGGAAACGTCCACCCTTGCCCTTGAGCATGTCGCTCAACGATTTCAGCGGACGATTTCCCGCTCCCGTGACCGCGCGACCGTGACGGCCGTTATCGAACAACGCATCGACTGCTTCCTGCAGCATCCGCTTTTCGTTTCGGATGATGACGTCCGGCGTCTTGAGCTGGAGCAGATTCTTCAACCGATTGTTCCGGTTGATGACGCGGCGATAAAGATCGTTTAGATCCGAGGTCGCGAACCGTCCGCCTTCCAGCGGAACGAGCGGACGCAAATCCGGCGGAATCACTGGCAGAACATCGAGCACCATCCAGTCAGGCCGCGCGTGCGACGATGCAAAGCCCTGCACGAGCTTCAAACGCTTCGCCAGTTTCTTGCGAATCTGTTTGCTCTTCGTGTTTCCCATCGCCTCTTCCAGCTCTTTGTTGAGCTTGTTGAGGTTGATCTCGGAGAGAAGTTTTTTGACGGCTTCCGCGCCCATCCCGGCCACAAAATCCTCGCCGTACTGTTCCTGGGCCTCGCGATACTCGACCTCATTCAAAAGCTGTGTCTTGGTCAGCGGTGTCTTGCCCGGATCGATCACGATGTAGTCCTCGTAATAGATGACGCGCTCGAGCTGGCGTGCGCTCATGTCGAGCATCAGCCCCAGCCGGGAAGGCATGCACTTGTAGAACCAGATGTGGGAGACGGGCACCGCGAGCTCGATGTGACCCATCCGCTCACGACGCACGCGCGCGAGCGTTACCTCAACGCCGCACCGATCACAGATCACGCCCTTGTGCTTGATCCGCTTGTACTTTCCGCAGGAACATTCCCAGTCCCGGGTCGGACCAAAAATGCGCTCGCAGAACAAGCCTCCTTTTTCCGGTTTAAATGTCCGGTAGTTAATCGTCTCCGGATTCTTGACTTCGCCTTTGCTCCACGACCGCATCGTGTCCGAGGAGGCGACGCCGATCGCCACCTGGTCGAAGCCGACCGCGCGTTCTTCACCGACTAGTTCCCGCCAGGAATGT
>DATILK010000140.1:0-3206 GCA_035476555.1 Chthoniobacterales bacterium
GCCGCCGGATTTGAGGAAACTCAAGTAAGCCTCTACCGCGCCCGGCTGCTTCGCGAGAACGCGCTCGGACAACGCGACCGCGGCGGAAATTCCGGTAGCGTATTGGTAAACGTAAAACGCGTTGTAAAAATGCGGGATGCGCAGGCATTCAAGATCGAGCTGCGCATCGAGCACGACACCGGAACCGAAGTAGGCTTCGAGGAGCGCGTGATATTCCGATTTGAAAACGTCGAGCGTGAGCGCGTCGCCGCGCTCTTCGATGGCGTGAACGCTCTTCTCGAACTCGGCGAACATGGTCTGCCGGAAAAGCGTGCCGCGGATATCGTCGATCTGACGATTGATAATGTAAGCACGCATTTTTTTGTCGGTCGTTTTCTCGAGAAGATGATGGGTAAGGAGTTCCTCATTAAAGGTCGACGCGACTTCGGCGAGAAAAATTGGATAGTTGTAATCCTGGTAGCGCTGCGAGCGCTGCGAAAACCAAGTGTGCATCGAATGGCCGGCTTCGTGGGCGAGGGTGTAAACGTCTGAGAAGACGTCGCTCTTGTAATTCATGAGGATGTAGGGCGGCGCGCCGAAGCTGCCGGAGGAAAACGCGCCGCTCCGTTTGCCTTTGGTCTCGTATCGGTCGCACCAGCGGCCGCGCAATCCTTCGGCTAAAGCGGCTGTGTATTCGGGACCGAGCGGCTCGAAGGCCGACAGGATCGTCTCTGTCGCCTCATCAAAAGAAACGCGGGACTCAATTTCCGGGACTAACGGGACGTAGGTATCGTAGTGGTGAAGTTCGGCGAGCCCGAGAACGCGGCGGCGCAGCTCGTAGTAACGAAACAACGGCGCGAAATTGCTTCGCACCGCGGCGATAAGTCCGTCGTAAACCGCAACGGGAATGTCATCGCGGAAGAGCGACGCTTCGAGAGCGGACGGAAAATTTCTGGCGCGCGCGCGGAAGACGTCAGCTTTCACCGAGTAGGCAAGTGAAGCCGCCAGAGTGAATTGGTGGTCCTGAAATTCGTCGTAGAACTGATGGAACGCGCGCTTCCGCAGCTCGTGATCGCGTTTCACCAGGAACGAGCTGAACGAACTCTGGGTGAGCGTTTTTTCTTCGCCTTTCTCGTCAACCAGAACGCCGAACTTCATGTCGACGTCGGTCAGCTGGGAAAACGTTTCGTCGTAGCCGTCGAGTGCGGCGCTGCCCAGCGCCAGCAACCGTTCTTCGCTTTCCGATAAAACGTGCGGTTTCATCCGCCGAATTTTTTCCAACGCGATCTTCCATTCGGCGAGCGCCGAATCTTCGAGGAAATTTTCGAATTTATCGTCAGGAATTGCCTGGATTTCAGGACTGATGAACGAAGCGGTTTCACCGATCTTCGTAAGCAGATTTTGCAACTGGCCCATCCGGGCGAGGTAATCAGGATTCGCGCTATCCTCAGCCAGCTGGAGGGAGGCGAAGTGATAAAGCCGCTCGATTTTCAAATCAAGGGACTTCTCGAACTCGAGGCTGGCAGCCAGCGTTCCGGCAGATTCGCCGAGGCGCCCCTTCCACTCGACGATTCGCGGATATGTCTTTTGGAGCCAGGCAAAATCTTCCGACCATTTATCCTTGTTGGCGAAGAGATGGGAAAGGTCCCATTTGTCGGAATCGGGAAGATCGGCGCGCGTGAGAACTTTTGCGGTCATTCGGTTTTCAATTTCCCCATTGCGGGATGGCGCGCAACGAGACGCATTGCTTTGCGAAGCAGTCCACGGCCCGGCGAAATCCGATGCCACGGTGACGCGCCGGACGGATGAGGGAGTGGAATCAGATCGAAGGCGCGGCGTTTATCGCGAATCTCGAACGATCGTCCCACGACTTCATCCAGTTTTTCGAAAGGAAGGAATTGGGTGATCGCCAGTTTGCCGACGGGAATGATTAGATCGGGCTGAAGCAAATCGATCTCGTCATTCATCCAGGTGGCGCAATTTCGAATTTCTTCCGGCGCTGGAACGCGATCGCCACCGGCGGCCGTTTTTCCCGGGAAGCAACGGCAAACCGCTGCGAAATAAATTCTTGCGCGCACCTGTTCCTCGCTCAGCCCGCAGGATTCCTCGAACCAGCCGAAGAGCGTGCGGCCTGCCGTCCAGGCAAACGGTTTAGCGAGGACAGGTTCCTTAACGCCGGGGGCCTGACCGATCAGCATGACTTTGCTGAGAACCGCTCCGCCGAAGACGGGTGGCGGCAACATCCGCGAACAACGCCGGCATTCGCGCAGGCGCGCGACGTGTTGATCGAGCAACTGTTGTTTACGCGACGCGCGAGGCATGGGCGCTTCAGCGACGGAAGAACGACATGAGCAGGGTCAGCACGATGCTGACAATGATGCAGGTGACGATCGGGAAATAAAACGCGGTGTTGCCGCGCTCGATACGGATATCGCCCGGCAAACGTCCCAGCCAACCGGCGCCGAAGCCGGACCAAAGCGCAATTCCGACGAGCGTGATCACGCCGCCAAGAATCGCCAACATACGTCCCAGATCGCGCATGCGTCCAAGATAACGCATGGGTGCGTTCTTGCGAAGATGCGTGGCGCGCACAACCTTGCGACCAGCACCATGGCAGTTCAGTTCCGAGATTATTACGAGACTCTTGGCGTTTCGAAAACGGCGAGCGACGACGAGATTCGCAAAGCGTTCCGCAAGCTCGCGCGCAAATACCATCCCGACGTCAACAAGGACAAGGCGACGGCGGAAGAAAAATTCAAGCAGCTCAACGAAGCCTACGAAGTTCTCGGAGATCCGGAGAAACGAAAGAAATACGACGAGCTCGGCGCGAATTGGAATCAGCCCGGCGGCGGATTTCAGCCGCCTCCGGGTTGGGGTGCGCAGCCGGGCGGCGGGTTCCAACGCTATTCGACGGGCGATGGCGGCGGCGTCGACTTCGAATTCGGCGGAACGGGTTTCAGCGATTTCTTCGAGGCGTTTTTCGGGGGCGGACGACAGGCAGGCTTCGGCGGAGGAAATCCTTTTGGTCAACGACAACGGGGCGCCGAACGAGGAAGCGATGTCGAAGCGGACATCATGGTCACGCTCGAGGAAGCGTTTCACGGATCGAAGCGGCCGATCTCGTTGCGGCGCGGGAATTCAAACAAGCTGGAAAGTTATCAGGTCAAGATCCCGAAAGGCGTGCACGAGGGACAACGCATCCGGCTCGCGGGCCAGGGCGAAGCTGG
>DATILK010000141.1:0-11529 GCA_035476555.1 Chthoniobacterales bacterium
AATCCAATACAACCCGATCGCGGTCGAGGAACAGGTCGCCGTCCTTTGGGCGATGCAGAATGGTTATCTCGATGCGGTGCCGGTCGACAAAGTGAAGCAATTTCAGACGAAGCTGCAGGATTACCTCCGCACCCGGAAGGAGAGCCTGATGGCAACGATCGTTACCAAGAAAGCGCTCGATAAAGATCTCGAGGCGGATCTCAAAGCCGCGCTCGATGAATTCAAATCGACCTGGCAATGATTTCCTTGGATATGCCGCCACGCCTCCCTTCCCTCCGCAAGCTCGATGCTGTCGAAAACGCGATCTATCTCATCCGTGGCCAGCGCGTCATGTTGGATTCGGATTTGGCTGTGATTTATTGCGTTACAACCAAACGGCTCAATGAGCAGCTAAAGCGAAATCGAAAGAGGTTCCCGGCAGATTTTGCGTTCCAAGTCAGTCCCAAGGAGTTCGCTGGTTTGAGGTCGCAAGTTGCGACCTCAAAGAAAGGCGGGCGCCGATATCGTCCGTGGGTTTTCACCGAGCATGGCGCGATCATGCTCGCCAGCGTCCTCAATAGCGATATCGCCGCGCAAGCCAGCGTCCGGGTCGTCCGAGCGTTTGTTCGCTTGCGTGAAATGGTCGCCGCGAATGCGCAACTCGCAGTTAAGTTAAGCGACTTGGAACGCCGGCTCGATTCGCAGGACGCGGCGATTGTCGAGTTGTTCACGGCTCTGCGGCGGCTGGTGGAGCCCGAGGTTAAACCGAAGGGCGAAATTGGTTTTCACGTTCGTGAGCGAGCGGCGCGTTACCGCGCGAAAGGACGAGTCTAGAAATGGCGAATACCCAAGACATACGGCGGCGGATCAAATCGA
The DNA here is from genome assembly GCA_035476555.1 of Chthoniobacterales bacterium. GTDB lineage: Bacteria > Verrucomicrobiota > Verrucomicrobiia > Chthoniobacterales > UBA10450 > AV80. The sequence goes on from DATILK010000141.1 coordinate 856, forward strand.
TCCGCAACACTTCGCAGATCACCAAGGCTCTGCAGATGGTGGCCGCTTCGAAGATGCGCAAGGCGCAAATGGCCGCGCTCGCCGGACGTCCGTATTCGACGTTGATGAATCGCGTGCTGGTTTCGTTGCAGCAGCGGACCGACTCGAAACTTCATCCGCTCTTGCAAGTGCGCGACGTGAAGAAGGAGCTCGTCATTGTTCTCAGCACCGACAAGGGCCTGGCCGGCCCGCTGAACACGAATCTCTTTCGCGAAGCGATCAAGTTCGAGGCCGAGAAGGCCCTTTACGTGAGCTCGGGCGCAAAGGCGCGCCAGTTCGTCGTTCGGACGCGTCGCGAATTAATCGCCGACTTTCCGCTCAAGGACGCGCCGGCCTTTACCGAGACAAAAGAGATCTCGAAGTTCGCCGTCGAAAAATTTCTGAGCGGCGAAGTCGATAAAGTTTCGGTGCTCTTCACGCATTTCATCAACACGATCAACCAGCGTCCGGAGGTGCGAACGCTTCTGCCGATCTCACGATTCGATCTGCCGCAAGCGTCGGTCGCGGCTGAAGCCGTCGAAGGTGCCGCCGATCCGATGTTGGGCTACATCTTCGAGCCGACGGCGGAGGGCGTTCTCGATATCATGTTGCCGTATTACCTGCACTATCAGGTCTACCAAATGGTGCTCGATGCGCGCGCGTCGGAGCACAGCTCGCGGATGGTGGCGATGAAGAACGCGACCGATAACGCGAAGCAATTCATCAAGGATCTCACTCTCGAATACAACAAGATGCGCCAGGCCAGCATCACCACCGAGCTGCTGGAAATCTCGACGGCTCAGATGGCGGTCGGCGGTTAAACAGAATTATGAATAAAGGAAATATCGTTCAGGTCATTGGTCCCGTGGTGGACGTCGAGTTCAAAAACACGACCGAATTGCCGCGAATTTATAACGCGCTCGAAATCGAATACGAAGTAGGCGGCAACCCGACCAAGTTGACCCTCGAAGTCCAGCAGCACCTCGGCGAAAACTGGGTTCGCTCCATCGCGATGTCCTCGACCGAAGGATTGAAGCGCGGCATGCCAGTGAACGACACCGGCGGGCCGATCACTGTTCCGGTGGGCGAGGGGACGCTCGGTCGCGTGTTCAACGTAACCGGAGATCCGGTGGATAATCGCGGTCCGGTCAGCTTTACCAAGCGCTATCCGATTCACCGTCCGGCCCCGGCCCTCACTGATCAGGATACTGGCGCAACAATTCTGGAGACCGGCATCAAGGTCATCGATCTGATTTGCCCGTTCACCAAAGGTGGAAAAGTCGGCGCGTTCGGCGGCGCCGGCGTCGGCAAGACCGTTGTCATTCTCGAGCTGATCAACAACATCGCCAAAGGCCATGGCGGGTTCTCGGTGTTCGCCGGAGTGGGAGAGCGGACTCGTGAAGGGAATGATCTTTACACGGAAATGAGCGAAGCCGGCGTAATCGACCAGAAGGACCTGAGCAAGTCGAAGGTGGCGCTGGTTTACGGACAGATGAACGAGCCTCCGGGCGCGCGTTTGCGCGTCGCGCTCTCCGCGCTGGCGATGACCGAATATTTCCGCGATGAACGCAATCAAGACGTCTTGTTGTTCATCGATAACATTTTCCGATTCTCGCAAGCGGGCTCCGAAGTCTCCGCGTTGCTTGGTCGAACGCCATCGGCGGTCGGTTATCAACCGACGCTCGCCGCGGAGATGGGCGACCTTCAGGAACGCATCACGTCGACCAAGAAAGGCTCGATTACGTCGGTCCAGGCGGTCTACGTCCCGGCGGACGATCTTACCGATCCGGCACCGGCGAACACATTCGCGCATTTGGATTCGACCATCGTGCTCGAGCGCTCCATCGCGGAGCTCGGTATTTATCCGGCTGTCGATCCGCTGGCTTCGACCTCGAAGTCGCTCGCGCCCGATGTCGTCGGCGAAGAACATTACGCAGTGGCGCGTGGCGTGCAGAAAGTGTTGCAGCGTTACAAGGATCTTCAGGACATCATTGCGATCCTCGGCATGGACGAACTGAGCCCGGAAGATAAGCTCACCGTTTTCCGCGCCCGAAAAATCCAGCGGTTTCTCAGCCAACCGTTTCACGTCGCCGAAGTTTTCACCGGCACGAAGGGCGAATACGTTTCGATCGCCGAGACGGTCCGCGGCTTCAAGGAAATCCTCGACGGCAAACATGACGAAGTGCCCGAGCAGAATTTCTACATGAAGGGCGGCATCGAGATGATCAAGGAAGAGAAAACTGCCTAACGAATCATGGCTGCGACGCTAAAACTCGAAATCGTGACGCCGGAAAAAACGGCCTATTCGGAAGACGTCGAGATGGTGACGTTGCCCGGATCGGAAGGCGATCTCGGCGTTTATCCGAACCACGTTCCGCTGCTCACAACCTTGAATCCCGGCGAGCTGCGCGTGCTGAAAGATGGCAAGGAAAGTTTTCTCGCGATCGGCGAAGGTTTCGTCGAGATCACTGGCTCGTCGGTTTCCGTTCTCACCGACATGGCGCTGGAAGCGTCGGGGATCGATGAGTCCGTAGCCGAAGCGGCCGTGGCGCGCGCGCGTGCGGCCATGAAAGAAGATCTCGGTAAGGAAGAAGTCGTCGCCGTTCAGGCGTCGCTCCAGAAGGCGCTCGCGCAATTGCACGTCAAACGCCGTCGCCATAGCTAGAGTGCCAACGCCGGACAAGCTCGGGATCATCGCCGGTAACGGCGTTTATCCGCGGCTGCTCGCCGAGGCCGCTCGTCGCGCCGGGGTGAAGACAATCGTCGCGGCCGCGTTCATCGACGAAACGGACGAACGCCTGGCAGGCAAAGTCGACGAGATCCATTGGATGCGCGTCGGACAGCTGGCAAAAATGATTGCCTGCTTTCGCAACGCCGGCGTTCACGATGCGATCATGTCCGGCCAGATCGCGCCGAAAAATCTCTTCGATTTGCGACCCGATTGGAAAATGCTTTTGCTGCTCGCGCGTCTGAAGCGTCGCAACGCCGAATGCATTTTCGCCGCGATCGGCGATGAGCTTTCGCGCGCTGAAGTCACCCTGCTGCCGGCGACGTCATTTCTCGAGGAATGTCTGGCGCCGGCGGGATTGATCGCCGGTCGCAAACTGGGGCGCCGCGAAGAAGAAGACGTTGTGTTTGGTTTCGAAATCGCGCGTGAAATCAGCCGGCTCGATATCGGGCAAACGGTCGTGGTTAAGAACGGCACTGTCCTCGCGGTCGAAGGTTTCGAAGGAACCAACGAAGCGATCAAGCGCGGCGGTGTGCTCGGGCGCAAAGACGTTATCGTGGTGAAGGTGGCGAAACCAACTCAGGACATGCGCTTCGACGTGCCGGTCGTCGGCGTCGCAACCATCGAGGTCGCCAGCGAAGCGCACGTGCGCGTCATCGCGGTGGAAGCAGGCCGAACATTATTCCTGGAGATGGACGCAGTCATTGCGTCAGCCGAGCGCGCCAACATTTCAGTCGTCGCGCGGTAACGAATCGAAATTATCGCACCCGGTTCACTGACCAATTGACTGGAATTCGAACGGACCGGAACACTCCCGGTTTGAATCGCCACTTCTTGAACGCAGTCAGCGCGGCTTTGTCCAGGACAGCGCTCCCACTACTCTTGACGACCGCGACGGCGCTGATCTTGCCGGCTTTGTCGATCCGCAACTCGTAAACGCCGCTTCCGGTGGTGTTCGTTCGTTGCGCTTCTTCAGGGTAAGCGGCGCCGGGCGCTGCCGAAGTATTGCCAATCAACTGTTCGTCGCTAATCGCGGAAGTGTGCCCGTCACTCCAGACCGCCGTGGTTTCGCTCGCAGCCAGCGAAAATGTTCCCACTAGAAATACGCAAGCGGCGAAGACGATTACTCGCGATGTGCGCATGAGGCGACCTTAGGTATCGAGACAGCGATTGCAACCGGCGGCCGTGCGTCGCGAAGACGGGCTTGTCATTTCTACTTGCCGTTGCCAGCATCGGGCCAAGCAAGTAAACCCCTATGAGCAATCCCCAGCCACTTCCACCTCCGACAGCCGACGACAAAGTACCCGCGCGAATCCTGGCGATCGAGCTTGAGACTCGAATTGCGACGCAGCCGTTGCATTATCGATCCGGCGACGAAGAAACCGCAGCTAAAAGCCTGAAGACGTTGTTCGACACGACGCGCGATTTGTTGGCTGAACACACCGAGGCTCGCGCGTTCGCCACCGCGGCGATTTTCCTGCTGAACCAAATGCTGCGGCCGAATACCGCGCGCTGGCATCGCTGGATGGTGGACGGAAAATTCAACAGCGAATTGTCGCGGCGCCAGTTTCGTTACGAACTGCAACTGTTACGTCCGCAGCTCAAGGAATTTCAGGAGCTGCTGGACATCATCGCGAGCGGCGAGGCAAAAGCGACCGCGGTATTTGCTGCCCTCGTCAAAAGCCAGCCTTCGGTAGACGAACGTCGCGTCGACCTCGGCCCGTCGGTGCGCCCGCGATTCGCCGAGGAAGTAGAACCAAAGTCGGGTGGTCTGCCGGAAGGTATTAAAGAAGGAGCGGCCTTCCTCACCGCGCAACAAATCGAAAAGATGGAACACGCGACCATCCGGCAACGTCGAGTCGCGCTCGGTTCGCCGGAAACGGAACTACAGAATGCGTCTGGACTTTGTCTTTCCGGCGGCGGAATTCGCTCGGCCACTTTTTCTCTAGGTATCGTACAGGTTCTCGCGCGGCAGGGTTTGTTCGAAAAGTTCGATTACTTGTCGACCGTGTCCGGCGGCGGATATCTCGGGACGTTCCTGACCTCTTATCTTGGCGCAGCGCGAACCGGATCGGAAAAAATTCGCGACGTAATCAATGACGCGTTCGTGGCGCAAAGCGGGCGCGAGCCGGACGCGATTCGCCATCTGCGTAACAACAGCCGGTATCTGATCAGCGGCGGCGTTTGGGCGCGGCTAAAAATGTTGGGCCTCGTCTTGACTGGCATCGTGACGAACACGCTTCTGCTGTTGCCGCTGCCGCTCCTGGCAGTGCTGCTCGTGTGGCTTTTGGTGCAGGTCGGTGCATGGAGTCCCGATGGAATCGCGGCGCCATCGCTTCGCGGTACGCCGGTATTTCAAGTTTTTAAGTACGCCGCGCTGGTCTTTGGCGTTGCCTGGTTGGCGCTTCCTTTGATCCGCAATATCGCGCGCGGAAAAGAATGGAACTCCCTGCCGGCGAAAACCCGCAGTTTTTGGGAAGCGATGGCCGTCGTGCTTGGCGTGATCGTGCTCTTGATCGCGGCGCTGGTCGTGGTGCCGGGTTTTTTTCAGATCGCTTCCGCTATTCGTTACCACAGGTTGAACCTTTCATTTTTGCCGGGAATCAGACGGCTGCTTGAATCGGAGAAGGCGTTGGCTGCGATCGCGGCGCTTGCGCCGCTGTTTCTAGGTCTATTTGCGGCGAAGGCAAAACCGGGAACGCGCAAGAAAAAATGGCTCACGCTTCTCTTTGCCCTGAGCGGTCCGGTCCTGGCGTTCGCGGTTTTTCTCATCGTCGGCAATCGCAGCGTCGGCCCAGATCCCGTTTGGTTGATCGGGCGCGTCGCCTTCGTTACCGGGCTTATCACTTTGTGGGGCTGGCTTTTTGTCGATATCAATGAGTTCTCGCCGCACCGCTATTACCGCAACCGTCTTTGCGAATGTTATCTCGCTGTTCCCCAACGCAGCGAACGAGGCGCAGTCCGCAGTTTGATCCGACGCATTCTTCATGGCCGGAAAAAAGACGAGACCCATTCGAAATCTCACGTCGGCGTGCTTCGGCAACTAGCGCTGTCTGAAATCAACAAATCCGGCGCTGCGCCCTACCACTTGATCAACTGCGCGGTTAATCTCCCCGCCAGCCTCGAGCCGAATCTGCGCGGACGAGAGGCCGACTTCTTCGCCTTTACGCGAGACTACTGCGGCGGTCCGGTCTGCGGTTACATCAAGACCGACGTTCTGGAGAAACTCGATCCGAACATGGACGTCGGTACGGCCATGGCGGTCTCCGGCGCCGCTGCATCCGTAAACATGGGAGTGAAAACTCTGAAGCACCTGCGTTTTCTCCTTACCCTGCTGAACGTTCGTCTTGGCTACTGGCTTCGGAATCCCGCGGTGGGCCCGCGTCATTGGTGGAATCCGCCCGGCCCGCGCTATCTCTTTCGCGAAATGACGGGCTGGATGCACGAGAAGAGTGGCTACCTCAATCTCTCCGATGGCGGCCACATCGAGAATCTCGCGCTCTACGAAATGTTGCGGCGCCGTTGCAAATTCATCGTCGTCATCGATGGCGGAATGGAGCCCGGCATGGAAGCCGCCGACCTCATGCTCGCGCAACGTTATGCTGAAATCGATCTCGGCATTCGTTTCGAAATTGATCTCGCCGACCTCGCGCTCGATGCCAACCGGCGCAGCCGCGCCTATGCCGTGTTTGGAAAAATCCATTACCGGCCGCATAGCGACAACACCGGTGAACACGACCTCGGTTGGCTCGTCTATTTCCATCTGGCCCACACCGGTTCCGAGCCCGGTTACGTTATGGATTACGCACGGCAGAATCCGGATTTCCCGCACCAGACCACCGGCGATCAAATTTACGATGAAGCGCAGTTCGAAGCTTATCGCCGCCTCGGCGAATGCGCGGCCGAGAGTCTATTTCGTCCCGAGATTTCCGAGCCGTTCATCGCCACGCGTCCGGACCCGATGGCCGATGAGAGCGCGCCCGTCTTCAAAACGCTCGACGATTGGTTCGCGGCTCTCGCCAGCAGTTTGCTTCCGGATAACGACCCAGCATTCAAACCGACAACTCCGCCCGCATCGCCCGGCGAAGCGTGAAAGATGCGGTTGAGCGCGTCGACCGTTCCATTGATGCGTTGTTGCCGACTTTCCGAAAAGAGAATGCGGCGACGCGGGCCCAATTGAATGCCGGCTCTGGCGTTTGCTTCGTCCCCTGACGGCGGCGAATTATCCGTTGCAAATCGCCGGGCAGCGCTCGAAAATCTCCCTCCGATAAACGGGGTCTTAGCTCAGTTGGTAGAGCACCACAATGGCATTGTGGGGGTCAGGGGTTCGAATCCCCTAGGCTCCAGTCTTCGCTCGCCGCGGTAGCGCGAAGCGAAGACTGTCGCGCCGTAGCTTTCGCGAAGGCGGACGGCTATAAACGTTGCGACGCGTTTGGCGGCGAGCTGCGACTCGGCAGGCCTGAGAGAAACAAATCGATTTGCATTCGCTCGCCGTGCGGTCCAAAGCGAAGACAACCCCCAGGACGAATGGATCGATTCGTTTACGTCTACATTCTTCAAAGCGAAGCCGATCCCAATCATTTTTACGTCGGCCGAACGCAGGACCTTCGCGCCCGACTGTTACGGCGCAATGCCGGACAAGTTCGACACACGTCAAAATGGAAACCGTGGCGCCTCAAGACTTACATGGCATTTTCGGATGCGAGTCGTGCCGGCGCCCTCGAGCGTTACTTGAAATCGGCTTCCGGCAGAGCGTTTATCAAAAAGCGACTTTGAATTCGCGTCGTCCGTTACGCGCAGTTCGATTGATTGGGCGCGTTACGCGCAAGGGTAAAAATCCCGCCTCTGCGGGATCACTTTCCAGAGCCTTCGCAGCGCGATGGATAATCCCCTAGGCTCCAGTCTTCACCGGCCGCTTGTCCGCTCCCTGACTGAAGATGCGCGCCATCACTTCGCGTAGCCAGGCAAGACGGGCGCGGGCCATCAGGAGCGCGCCTCGGGCGGTCAGATAGGAGTAGACATCGCCGGAGGAGAGCTGTTTGCGATTGTCCGCTTCGATTTTCTTAACTTCCGCGCTCATCTTGCTGATCATCGTGTCAACGAACCGGCGTTGTTCCTTGGACGTCAGCGCGGGAAGAAAGCGAAAACGGAGCCGAAGCAGATCGGAGATGCCCACGAGTTTTTCGTGCTCGGCCTCGATAATCCAGGCACGGAGAATTTTGCGGCCCGACGCAGTCAGATTGTATTTCAGCCCGCGTCGTTCGCCAGTGGCGTGTTCCCGCACGGAGAGCAGACGATTTCGCGCGAGGCGCTGGACCAGGGGGTAAATGGAGCCAGCGCTGCCGCTCCAGTGAGGATTGGGGGACCGTTCGAAGACCTTGCGGATCTGATAAGGAGTAAGGCGGTCGTGCAAGGAAACAACCCCGAGGACCGCGCCTTCCAGTTCGCTCACTTTCCGCATTGACATGCTTTGCCGCAGAGTGCAACTATTGTCAATAATACGAATCGCACTATGCATCCCTTGCCCATCCGGTTTGGCGCGGCCTTCGCCGCCATCGTCTCCGCAATTTCCACGACCGCTTGCGGGCCCCGCTCCCTTCCGGCGCCGGACAAAGTGGAATTGAGCGCGCGGACCTCGGTGGCGATTGAGTCCGCCACTGGATTGCCAGTCGTGATGGCGCGCATCAATGGCCGCGGGCCATACCGGTTCATCGTCGATACCGGCGCGATGGGATCAGTCGTGAGCGAGAAACTGGCGCACGAGCTCGGCCTGCCATCGATCATGCCTGCGGCGATGGGCCGCCCGGGCAGCAGCAACCCGATCCCGGCAACGGTGACGCGGATTACAGAAATAGAAATCGGCGATCTGAAGATCGAAGGTATAACAGCGGTCTTCGCCGATCTATCAGCGGTGATGAAAAAAGCTCCTGACGTGCAGGGCGTGCTGAGTGTATCGATGTTTCAGGGACTGTTGATTACTTACAATTTTCCGGCGAAGACGATCGAATTCCGGCGCGGCGAACTACCGGGCGAAAATGGTCAGAGGGTCTTCGGCTGGCCCGCAGGGAAATTGCCCAGTGTCACGGCCGACATCGCGGGCCAGAGCGTAAGGATGGATCTCGACACGGGCGCCCTCGCTGGATTCGTGGTCGAGTCGGCGATCGCGAAGAAGCTGGCCTGGATCGAAGGGCCAACGGAGGGATCAAGACTGCAAACGGTGGAGATGGAATCGAAAACGTTTACGGGCCGAATGAAAGGGTCCATTCGCATCGGCAAATTCTCATTCGAAAACCCGCGCCTGGATTATCACGACGGTTTTAACAATGTCGGCTCCGCGGTTCTGAAGGATTTTGTGGTTACCCTCGATCCGAAGAATCGGCGCCTTGAACTGAAGCGCGACTAGGCAGCAAAAGCAGACGGATGAGCGAAAAACCCGCGGCCAATCCTGACGATGTCTCGTCGATTGCAGAAAAGATTTCGTCAACCAAGCAACTCCCATGAATAACCAAATTCAAACACCTCCCATGAATAACCAATTCGAATCCACTTACGCTTCGTTAGTCCGTTGGGACGAGAGAAGCCGCGAAACGTCTCGGGGACTGAACAGCTTCGGCGGAATTGCGAAACGTTTGGGAACATTGGCCGTTGGACTTGCGCTTCTGATTTCGACAACAGCGCCAGTCCGGGCTGACGACGCGTTGACCGCGCGCAACAAGGCCCTTGTCCGAGATTTTTACACGACGGTGCTAATCGGCCACGACGTGGATGCGGCGCCGCGGTTTATGCGGCCGGATTATATTCAGCACAATCCGCAGGTGCCGACGGGAATGAAGGGTTTCATGGACACATTCCGTGAGCGCTTTGCGCAAAAATTTCCGCCCGATTACAAACGTGAGCTCTTAAATGTGATCGGCGACAACGAAATGGTTGTTGTTTACCAGCGCCAAACCTGGACCGGAAAGGACGGCCAGCACCACCAGGCGCTTGGGTTCGATATGTTCCGGGTCCAGGATGGTATGATCGCCGAACATTGGGACGCCGATTGACTGAGGCAGCTCCCAAATCGTGCCCGCCTCCGCGCGACTCTCCGAAGAGGTAATATCGGGACAAGGGACAAAATGGGTCCGGAGGGGGTTCGACGATCGAGAGATCACCGTCTCAGAGGCTAATTTCTTCGCGTTTTGAAGCGCAAATGACAAGAAGAGAGTGAATCCCCTAGGCTTCAAAAATTTCGGCCCAGTCGGCTGGAAATCGCTGGATGTAATCGTAAACTTTCGGTGGTATACGTGTTTCGCCGGCGACGATGGACCAAATTTCCTGGCTGCTCCTTCTTTATAGTCTCCCCGCCCATCGCAACACGCAGCGGGTCGCCGTCTGGCGGCGCTTCAAGAAAATCGGAGCGCTCCAGTTAACGACGTCCACGTATCTCCTGCCGGATCGGCCGGCCCACTACGAACAGTTTCAATGGCTCACGAAACTCATTCGCGATTCCGGCGGCGAAGCGACGCTCGTTCGCGTTCGCGAGATCGAGGGGATGCCGCCCGAAAAGCTCGTCGCTCTGTTCAACGAAGCACGCGACCGCGACTATGCCGTCATCGACAAAGCCTTGCGGGGCCTGGCGCGCGATCGCAAAACGCGCGGGGAAATTGGCAACCAATTGAATCACCTTACCCGCCAGTTTCGCGAGCTCCGCGCGATCGATTTTTTCCAGAGCCCGCGCGGACAGGAAGTCGAGGTGCAGTTGGAGAAATTCGGACGAACCAGCGTAGCGAAAGGCGTGACGGCGAAAGTTCGCCCGCAAGATTATCGCGGGCGGACCTGGTTAACGCGACCGCGGCCGGAAATCGACCGCGTCGGCTCGGCGTGGCTGGTTCGCAAGCTGATCGATCCCAAGGCGCGCTTCATTTTTGCCGCCAAAGTTCCGGCTC
>DATILK010000142.1:0-2582 GCA_035476555.1 Chthoniobacterales bacterium
AGAGAAAATAAATTAGCAGACCAATTCCGAGCCAGACAAAGAAACGGATCCAGGTGAGCACCGGCAGGCTAAGCATCAGCATGAAACACAGGAGCACGCCGATGATCGGAAACAGCGGCACGAGTGGGACACGAAACGGCCGCGGACGCCCTGCGTCGGTCCGCCGCAAAACGGCCACGCCGACGCAGACGAGAATGAATGCGAACAATGTTCCAATGTTCGTCAAATCTGAGAGTGAGCCGATGTCGACCAGCATCGCCACCCCGCCAACGACCACTCCGGTCCAAATTGTTGTCACGTATGGCGTGCGGAAGCGTGGATGAATTCGAGCAAAGTACTGCGGGAGCAAGCCGTCACGCGCCATCGCCATAAAAATGCGCGGCTGCCCGAGTTGGAAAACAAGTAACACCGAAGTCATTCCAGCAAGCGCTCCGGCACTGATCAACGCTTCCGCCCATGGTTTGCTCGCGAAGGCGGTGGCGGCGGCGGCAGGGTCGCCCAGGTAAACCGTATATTTTTTAATGCCGGCCAGAACCGTGCCCATGAGCACGTAAAGCAATGTGCAAATGATCAAACTGGCAATGATCCCAATCGGCATGTCGCGCCGTGGATTTTTTGTTTCCTCAGCCGTTGTCGAGACGGCGTCGAAACCGATGAAGGCAAAAAAGATGATGGCTGCTCCGCTCATCACCCCGGCAAAACCATTCGGCACATACGGGTGCCAGTTCGTCGGATGCACCATGAAAGCCCCGAACGAAATGAAGAAGACAACGACGGCGACTTTGATAATGACGATCATTGTGTTCGTTTTTGCGCTCTCGCGAATTCCGTAGACCAAAAGCACCGTCACCGCCGCGACAATCACGAGCGCCGGAAAGTTCAGGGCGATCGGATGACCGGCAATGGTGGGCAGGGTTGTCGAAGAAAAATCTTTCAGCGTGTCGCCACCTTTTGCGATGAGATCGCTGGCCGTACGGTAATCGTTCACGGCCCAGATTGGAAATTTGAGTCCGAAAAGACTACCGCAAAGCTTAACGAAATACCCCGACCAACCGACCGCGACCGCCATATTCCCGACCGCATATTCCAGAATCAAATCCCAACCGATGATCCAAGCGATGATCTCACCGAGCGTCGCGTAGGAATATGTGTAGGCCGAGCCCGATACTGGAATCATCGAGGCAAGCTCGGCATAACAGAGCGCGGCGAATCCACAGGCCAACGCCGCCACAAATAGCGAAATCGCCACTGCCGGACCGGCACCGGCGCGGCCTAGCATTACGTCCGCCCCTGAAAGCCATGCTTGGATAAAATTGAGAATGGGCGTCTCGAGCCGTGTCGGAAAAGTCTGACCGGCGATTGCGGTACCGATCAGCGCGAAAATTCCCGTACCGATGATGGCGCCGATGCCGATACACGTGAGATCGAACGCGTTGAGCGTGCGCTTCATTTGCCGCTCCGGCGCGGCGGCTTCTCGCATGAGGTGATCGGGGCTTTTGGTTCTGAATAATTGCGACGCCATTTCGAAAGGAATCGTGGCAGCGCGGTGCAACGAGGGTCAATCCTCAAGTTTTATCCGCGTCGCGGCGCTGGCGCGAAATTAGCTCGAAAAACGGTATGCCAGTTTTCAGCGGCGCGAATCTCATCGGCGGATTGGTCTTCGGTTCGATCGGATTCGTCGCCTTCATCTACGGAAAGCGAATGCACATCTGGAAGCCGATGTTCATCGGATTGGCGTTGATGGCGTATCCGTATTTCGTCGCGAACGATGTGGCGATGTTCGTGATCGGCGCTCTCGGAACGGCCGCGCTGTTCTTGTTTCGCGACTGAGTTTTCTTCTGTAGCCGCTTCGCTGTGCGAAGCGCGGGAATCGGCGACGTCGCTCTCACGTCGCCCACAGGGCGACGGCTACAGAAGAGGCCCTCGCTTGCTGAGCCGCGCTCCACCTGTTAAACCCAAATCATGGGTCGCCAATGGCTGCATGCTAAACGGGAAGTCGCCGGACTGAAAAAAGGTCAGGTCGTCGGTAAGCTCGTGAAGGAAATCATGGTCGCGGCCAAGCTCGGCGGAGCGGAAACGGCCGGGAATGCACGGCTCGCTGCTGTGGTTGAGAAAGCGCGCAGGGCGAGCGTCTCGCGCGACGTGATTGAACGCGCGATCAAGAAAGGCGCCGGCATCGGCGACGACAAGCTCGTGATGGAGCACGTCGTCTTCGAAGGTTACGCGCCGAACAAAGTGCCGATCATTGTCGAGGTGCTGACCGATAACAACAACCGCACCGCTCCCGAGATTCGCGTCCTCTTCAAGAAGGGCGGACAGCTCGGCGCCCCGGGCAGCAACAAATTTCTCTTCGATCACGTCGGCCTCGTCGACGCGCATCACGCGGATTCGAGCGCGGACATCGAAGCGGCCGCGATCGAAGCGAACGCGCAAAATGTCGAGCCGCTTTCCAACGCTGAAAACGACGATATCCCGGAAGGCACGGCGGGGGCGCGCTTCATCACCGAGCGGACCGATCTGCACGCCGTCACGCAATGGCTCGCCACCAACGGCTGGACCATCGTGACCAGCGAGCTCGGTTA
>DATILK010000143.1:0-3044 GCA_035476555.1 Chthoniobacterales bacterium
TCCCGGAGTTCCAAAAAATCCTGACGAAATTCCTCGAGGATGGCGACTACCTGAGACTCGGCTGGAGCATGGACAAAGGCCTGCGCGATACCGGGCCCTTCATTAATAAGACGCTCTTCGGCGTTCATCCCACGGTGAAGATTTATTATTCGCCGGAGATCATGAAATGGCTCGTCACGAACCGAACCGGGGCGATTCCCGACGGAGCGATGATCATCAAAGAGCAATACACCGCGCCGGCCGCCCAGTATCAATTGAGGAAACCTGATCTGGTCACGGACTGGACGGTCATGATCAGGGACTCCAAAGGATCGAAGGACGGCTGGTATTGGGCGGAGATCTGGAAAGATCAGGTCATCGATAACAACAATCCGCCATACTCGGTGCCGAACGCTGGCTTCGGTCTCTACTGTCTTCGTTGTCACACGTCGGCGGAAAAAGATTTCACCTTTTCTTCGCTCACTAACATCAAAGGTTTTCCGGGCCACCCGTTGTCGTACTTCGTTGATTATTCGTGGGCTCCGCCACCGAACGCCACCGCCACACCCGAAACCTCGAGGATGGGAAAACCGCCGCCGGCTAACACACCGACACCGAGCCAAATCAATCTCGGTCGCAGATCGATGAGCCACCACGAAGTCACGGCGTTGCTGGCGCCGGCAAAGGAAACAGCGGAAGCGCCGCATACCAGCCCGACGCCGAACCCGGCCTTCGTGAAATTCTTCAACTCGATTCCGCCCGTGCCGCTCGGCGACGTGAAGAAAATTCCGCCCGAGACCTACGACCACGTCGTGGCCGGCCAGAAAGGCGCGCAGTATTTCCTGACTTCAGATTCCTGCATGGGTTGCCACAGCGCGATCTACTACGGCAATGCCATGGTTTACACCGGCACGAAAACCGCGGACGGCAGCGCGCCACTCATGAACGTGTCGCCCTATGGCGAATGGCGCTGGTCGCCGATGGGCCTCGCCGGACGCGACCCGATTTTCTACTCCCAACTCGACAGCGAGCTGGCGTATTTGAAGACGCTTAAGGACAAGGCCGAGGGCGAGAAGCTCGCGCACGAAGTCGTGAACACCTGTTTTCGTTGTCACGGCGTGATGGGCAAACGGCAGTTCGAACTAGATCACGGGCCGGCGGCGAACTTCGACCGCGAATTCGTTTACGAAACGAAAATGACGGACCCGAATTTCAAATACGGCGCGCTCGCTCGCGACGGCGTGAGCTGCGCGTCGTGTCATCACATCGTCGAAGACAAAACGCCGAACGGCGTGCCGCCGCTGAAGCATTTCCTCGAGCACTCGATTACGGGATTGTTCGAAGTAGGCAAGGCAGATGAAATGCTGGGGCCGTTCGAGGACAACGTCATCGTGACCGACCCGATGAACAATGCGATCGGCGTCAAACCGAAGCACGACCCCTATATTAAGACCGCGCGGATGTGCGGCAGTTGTCACACGATCAATCTGCCGGTCGTCGATCAAAAACCGGCCGGCCATAATCTCGAACAACTGACTTACCTCGAGTGGCTCAACAGCAGTTTCCAAAACGAGTTTGGGAAGAACCCAAAAGCGCAGACCTGCCAGGATTGCCACATGCGCAGCTCCTATCGCAATGCCGCCGGCACGCTCGCGGTGTCATTGATTCAACAGCCGATCGCCACCGTCCAGGACGATCAATATCCGGCGGTCGAGCATCGATTGCCGGCCGACAAGGTGCAGATTCGCTTTCGCGACAGCGGCTTCGTCCGCCATCAGCTTCAGGGACTAAACCTGCCGTTGCTCGAAATGTTTTCGCAGTTCATGCAGGACTCGAAATCCGGCGAGAAAAATTTTCCCTACAACGAAGTGCTCGGCGTGCGGCAAAACGATTTCATGCTGACGGTGAACGCGGATTTGCCGAACGCGATCGACGCGTTCGTCGAGCAGGCGCAGAACACGACCGCGGACATCGCGATCGGACCCGCTACGATCGAGAACGGGAAGCTCGTCGCGAACGTGACCGTGACGAACAAGACCGGTCACCGGTTTCCAAGCGGAGTCGGTTTCCGGCGCGCGTTCCTCGAATTTCAGGTCGCGGAGAAGAGCACGGGCAAAACATTGTGGACGTCCGGCCGCACGAATGAGCTCGGGATTATCGTGGATGAAAACGGGAAGCCGCTGCCGTCGGAATTCTTCGAGCCGCGCGTGCCGCCGGAACCGGGACAACCGCGTCAGGCTTACCAACCGCATTATTACGACGATCAGGCGCACGCCATTACCCGACAGGATCAGGTCCAGATTTTTGAGGAGCTCATGCTCGACGACGACGGAAATTTCACCACCAGTTTTATCCGGCGCGATACACCGGTGAAGGACAATCGGCTTTTGCCGACGGGTTGGACCGAACAGGGCCCGGACCCATCATTGTCCGGCGAATTCTTGAAAGCGACGCATCCGCACGGGACGAGCGACGATCCGCATTACAAAGATGGGAGCGGCACCAGCGTCGTGACTTATGAAGTGCCGCTGCCCGGAATCGACCCGAGTTCGGTCACGTTAACCGCGACGCTCTTTTATCAGAGCATCCCGCCGTATTACCTGAAGATGCGCTTCGATCAGGCGCCCGATTATCCCGCCACCAAACGGCTTTATTATCTCGCTTCGAATCTGAAGACCGGCGGCACGCCGCTGGAGAACTGGAAATTCAAAGTCGTCCAGGTCCAGTCGACAGGACCATTCCAGGTGACATATGTGAATCCTGCGGACGATCCCCGCGGCGCGAAAAAGTAAGCGTTCCTATTTCGGTTCCTCAGCGATCTTAAGCACGATCTTGCCCCGGGTGTGGTGCGTCTCGGCTTGCTGAGATGCTTTCACCGCATCCGTTAACGGTAACACCTGACCGACCACCGGTTTGATCTTGCCGGCTTCGATTAGCTTCGTGATCTCGGCCAGTTCATTCCCGTCCGGATGGCTGGCAATCGAGCTGCCGCGGATCCCGTACTTCTCAAGCTGCGCCGGATCTGGCCGCGCGACGATCGTTGTGATGATCCCGCCCTTCTTCAC
>DATILK010000144.1:0-7776 GCA_035476555.1 Chthoniobacterales bacterium
CTACGACCTTTGCCGCGGCCTCGACGACCGTCCAGTCGAGCCCGATCGCGAACGCAAATCCCTCAGCACCGAGGAAACTTTCCCGAGCGATCTCGAGACGCTTCCCGAATGCGAAGAGAAGCTGCCTGAGCTGTTCGAAGAATTGATGGCCGACCTCGCTGGAAAAGAATCCACCCGCACCATCACGAAAATTTTCGTGAAGCTGAAGTTCTCCGACTTCACCCGCACCACCGTCGAACGCGCCGGCCTGCTACCGACCCTCGACCAATTCCGCTCCTTGCTTCACGAAGCCTTCGCTCGCACCGGAAAACCCGTCCGCCTCATCGGCCTCGGCGTCCGCTTCGCCACCACCGAACAGGACGACACCCAACTCTCGCTTCTCTAGGGCCCGGTCGCGCCCGGAATCAAATCGTTTGAAATCCTGTTTCGCGGCCATAACTGAATTACAAAATGCAAAAATCTCGCGACGGGCGAATCTGTTCTTTCCGACTAAACTTCGGTTCCATCCCTCTTGCCGGAGCGATCGTCCTCGCGTTCTTGTTTTCCGCCGGTCACGCCGCTCAAGACACGGCGGTTCGATCGCCCCGCACGATTCCGCTTCCCGGAGTTGAAGGTCGGATCGACCATTTCGCTTTCGATCCGGCTGGCGACCGACTGTTCGTCTGCGCGCTTGGCAACAACACCGTCGAGGTGATCGACCTGCGGCGTGGCGAGCGGGTGCGTTCCATTCCTCAACCCGGTTCGCCCCAGGGTGTCGCCTTCGTCCCGGAGCTGGATCGCCTCCTTGTTGCCAATGACAAAAAGGGCACGTGCAAAATCTACGATGGCAAATCGTTCGCCGAGATTGCGGAAGTGAATCTCGGCGACGATGCCGACAACGTCCGGTACGACGCTGTCAGCCATCGAGTCCTGGTTGGATTCGGCAATGGCGGAATAGCCCTCGTCGATCCAGTCAATGCTAAACAGGTCGGATCGATCGCGTTGCCCGCCCATCCCGAAGCGTTCGTCGCCGAGAACCCCGGTCGGCGGATTTTCGTGAACGTTCCCAGGCGCGCTTGTGTAAGCGTGATCGATCGGGACCAGAGCAAGGTCATTGCGACCTGGCGAACGGATCTCGCTCTCGAAAATTTTCCGATCGCTCTCGATGAACAGAACCACCGCCTCTTCGTTGGCTGCCGGGCGCCGTCGAAGCTCGTCGTGCTCAACACCGATTCCGGGAGCGTGGTCGCGAGGGTGGAGCTGTCTGGCGATCCCGATGATCTTTTCTACGACACCAAACGTCACCGGCTTTACGCCATCTGCGGCGCGGGCAAGATCGACATTATCGAACAGAGCAACGCAGATACCTACAAGTCTGGCGGGAAACTCGACACCGCCCCCGGCGCGCGGACTGGCTTATTTGTTCCGGAACTGGATACCTTGTTCGTTGCTGTTCCGCATCGTGGCGCCCAACCCGCAGAGATTCGTGTATATCCAGCCGGCAGTTTAACGCCTTAGTTACGATTGCAGGCACCGGCGCTGGACCAATTCCGCTCGTTACGTCACGAAGCCTTCGCGCGCACGGGAAAGTTCGTCCGCCGATCGGCCTCGGCGCGCGCTCCATCGCATGGTTAGGCGTCCTTGGGTGTACTAGTGATCTCAACGATCCAGTCATATGTCTCCAAGGCAGAACCCAGAGTATGGCCACGACTGCTAGCCTGTTGCAGCAATTGATACGCAGAGTACGGTACAGCGAGAAGCAGCGGATCAGGTCGCCCGAACTTCTGAATGCGCGCCGCTGCCTCCAAAAGGTCTTTCTCGGTAAGTAAGCCTGCACCGGAGCGCTGAAGCAATCGGAGACGATCAAAGTCAGCCGACGCTCCATCACGCGGTTCTGGGTGCGCGATGTATCGCTCTACAATCTGCTTGATGAGATGCTCCCGGTCTGCGCGACGATCGAGCAGCAAGCGGCACCAGTATCCCAGCGCAAAGCCACCGACCAGCGTAACCGCCGATTAGGGAAACGATATGGAGGAGTTGCGACTGGGCGCCAAACCCGAGGGAATCAGTCACCCAATCGCATGTTCCCTTTAGAACGATTGCCGGTATAATCGGCGGACGAAGCGGGAGCGAGAATAATCCTTGCTCACGGTTCCTCGTTCCCAAGTTGCACTTGGGAACGGAAGACTGCGCCCGGCAGTTGAACTGCCTCTTCTCGCTAAAGGGTGGCGAAGCGCAGGTTCGAAGACAAGGACGTTCCCAAGTGCAACTTGGTAACGAGGACACGAGGAACCGAGGAAAGGCGAGGCACGCGGTAGTCTTAGATCTCCACCTTCGCGAAGATTTTTTTCGAACTTTGGGCGGCAAACGTCGTATTGACCGGTAGACGGCAGAAATCTCGTCAACCAAATCCCCACTCCCGATGGCCCCCGTCCTCCCTTCCCCGACCACACCTCATCTTTGGTGTTCGGCGCCATTAAATCGGCGCGCGGAAATGCCGGCGAAGTTCTCGGGATGCCCGGAATGGAACGCGGGAGGATGGTCGGAGTTGCCGGGCATCTTTTCCGGGAGCCCGGAAATGTTGCCGACGACTTCGGATATGTTGGCGGGCTACGCCGTGATTGTGCCGATGTTGTCGGGCGTCCTGGCGGGAAGCCGGAGAGAGCGTCGGAGGACTTCGGACATGTCTCCGTGGAGTCGGCCGGCGCCGCCGGCGTCCTCGTGCGTGTTTTCGGGGAGCCTGGAAGCCTGTCCGGCGACTTCGGACATCTTTTCGGGAAGCGCCGATGACCCCTCTAAGCGTGAGTTTTCCGAGCGCGTATGTGGTTAAGATTCCTTAGCGCAACTGCGCTCTGCGCGCTTTTTTCCTGCTGCTTTTCATTCGCACACGCGCAACCGGCGCGAACGAAGTTACATGGTGGACGTTCGCCAGATGGCCGGTTCGCGGTTGGGCTGCAAAGCGAGCCGGCAAAAAACGGCGGAGCGATTCTTTCCTACGTTGTCATCGACGAAAAAAACGGGGCGACTCTATTGCGCCTCAAAAGTTCGTACAGCACGAACGTCGCCGATGACGATGAAGTTCCGGGCCGATGGCTGGATCTCGCGAAAGCAACCGATGTTTACTGGAACCAGGATTCTCTGTTGGTAGCGATCGACGAAGGTCCGCTGCAACACAGCGGCCACGTGTTCTTGGCCGCGATCGACGGAAATCACACCGCGCGAAGGTTAATATTTCCTGAAAAGGAAATTCTTCGCCGGACAGGATTCGTTTGGGCACGCGTGCGTCTCCGTGTCCGCGCAGATGGAAGCGCGTCGTGGACAGATAACCATCATCTTTGCGTGAACGTGGGCGGATTTCCGTCGCCCGAGAGCGGAAAAGCGGCGCCGGCCGGCGGTTTTCCTAATCGCACGTTTCACGCTGTAATTGAAGTCGAACCGCGTTCGCGCCCGCGCGTCGTTTCGGTTCAGCCCGCACTAGAAGCGAACCGCTAAGACACGATTTACTCATGGTTTCCTTACCATTCCTTTTCCGTAATCAAAGCGTCCAGTTGGGCGGTCGCTTTTCGTTGTAGGCGGCGACGCCTTCTTTGGATTCGGGGGATTCGCGGGCTTCCATGTGATGGCGGAGGGCGCGCTCGAGATCCTCTTTCACGGACGTCGACCAAAGTTCTTCGAGCAAGCGTTTGGAGTGTGAGATGGCGCCGGGCGCGCCTTGCAGGACGGAGGCCGCGAATTTTTGGGCTTCGCCGTCCAGTTCGCTTGCCGGAACGACGCGATTCACGAGGCCGATTTCGCGGGCACGGTCCGCTTCGAAAAGTTCGGACGCCAGCAGCACTTCGCGCAGATCGCGTTCGCGAAGCTGGCGTCGCAAAAATGCCATGACCAAGCCTGCGACCAATCCCCGTCGAACTTCGGGGTAACCGATTTTCGTCCGCTCGGCGGCGACAACGAAATCGCAGGCGGACATGATTCCCGCGCCGCCGGCTACGGCCGCTCCGTGCACGGTCGCGATGGTCACGAGTCGCGTTTCCGCAAGGACGAGGAACAGATGCGCGGCGGCCTTTGCGGTGTCGTGCGGATCTTTCACGGCGGCTTCCTGCAAATCGAGACCGGTGCAAAATGCTTTGCCGGCGCCGCGCAGAATCGCGATGCGCATCGCCGGATCGGCCGCGGCATTTTCGATGGCCGACGCCAGCTCCGTCATCAATTCGATCGTCAGCGCATTGCGGCGCTCCGGGCGATTGAGCGTCAGAACGGTGATCTGCGGCGTTTGTTTTTCGATCAGGACGACTGGCATGCGTTACCTTATTCTGTCAGTAACATCCGTCACGATGGAATCCGTCAAGCTCATCGAATGTCCGCGGGACGCCTGGCAAGGTTTGCCGAGAAAAATTCCCACGGAGGAAAAGGCCGCGTTTCTGCGCGGATTGATCGCCGCTGGTTTTCGTCACATCGACGCCGTCAGCTTCGTTTCGCCAAAAGCAGTGCCGCAAATGGCGGACAGCGAAGAAGTGCTGGCGCAGCTTGGAGCAACCGACGGCGTCGAGATCATCGGCATTGTCGTGAATGAAAAAGGAGCTGAGCGCGCCATCGCTACGGAAAAGGTGACGACGCTTGGTTATCCCTGTTCCATTTCGGAAACGTTCCTGCGGCGAAATCAAAATCAGTCGATCGAAGAAAACCACGAAGTTTTGAAACGGATCAAAGCCCTGGCAGACGGCGCCGGTTTGCAAACGGTCGCCTACATCTCGATGGCGTTTGGAAATCCGTACGGCGATCCATGGAGCGAAATAAAACTTGTCGAGGCGGCGCGGAAAATTGGCGACGTTGGGGTCAATGCTCTCTCGCTGGCGGATACTGTTGGGTCCGCGACGGCGGATCTAGTTTCACGCGTCGTCACACGGGTCTTGGGCGAAATCGAAATTGGCGTGCACCTTCACAGCACGCGTGCTGAGGCGGCGACGAAAATCCGGGCTGCGTTCGACGCCGGCTGTCGCCGTTTCGATTCGGCGATCGGCGGCCTCGGCGGCTGTCCGTTCGCACAAAACGATCTCGTCGGCAACATTCCGACGGAGGAAGTTTTGCGCACGCTGGAACAATGCGGCGTGCGCCTTCCCATCAACGGCATCGAGCAGTTACTGGAGTTGAGCAACGAGATCGCTGGTCGTTAGGTCTGGATCACGCCGGTGTGGAAACGGGCGCGCGGCATCGGACGGGAGACGTATTGGAGAAGAAGCGACAGCACGTCGCTAGTCTCGTGCGGTTGAATGATTGCGTCGATCCAGCCGCGTGCCGCGCCATAGCGAATGTCGGTTTGTTCCTCGTAATTCGCTTTCACGGTCGCACGCAAATTTTCCAACTCTTCCGGTGAAGCTTTTTTGTCGCCGCGCTCAGCCGCGCGGGCGAGGACGCTGAAGATCGTGTCGGATGCCTGCGCCGCGCCCATCACGGCGTAACGCGCATTTGGCCAGGCGAGAATGAAACGCGGGTCGTAAGCTTTGCCGCAAAGCGCATAGTTGCCGGCGCCGAAGGAACCGCCGACCACCACCGTTATCTTCGGCACCGTCGAATTGCTGACCGCGTTTACCAATTTGGCCCCGCTGCGAATAATGCCACTCTGTTCCGCATCGCGGCCCACCATGAACCCAGTCACGTCCTGGAAAAAAATGATCGGCAATCCCGTTTGATTGCAATCGAGGATGAAGCGCGCGGCTTTGTCGGCGCTGTCGGCGTAAATCACGCCGCCCATCTGGATTCCTTCTTTCTTCGTCCGCGATTGAATCCGTTGACTCGCGACAATCCCGACCGGTCGTCCCGCGATCCGCGCGTACGTAGTCACGAGCGTCTTTCCGTAATCGGCTTTGTATTCGTCGAGCGAATCGGCATCGATGACGGAAGCCAGGAGATCGCGGGCGTCGTACGGTTTGTTGCCGTCGAGACTGATCAGGTCGTAAACCGCTTGCGGTCTTTTCGCCGGCGCTCCCGTTTTTGGGCGCGCGCCATCCTTCGCCGTCTGAGCTTCGTGCAGCAATCCGATAAGCGAGCGCAATCGCTTTAAACACGCCGGATCGTTTTTCTCGTAGAAATCGACGGTGCCGCTGATCTCAGAGTGCATCTTCGCGCCGCCGAGTTCTTCCTGTTCGACAATTTGTCCGATGGCGGCTTTGACTAGCGACGGCCCGGCGAGATACAGCCCGCTACCTTCCGTCATCAAAACTTTGTCGCAGAGCACCGGCAGATACGCGCCACCGGCGACGCAGTTGCCCATGATCGCCGCGAATTGCGGCAGGCCCGCGGCGGAAATGACGGAGTTGTTCCGAAAGATCCGCCCGAAATCATCTTCGTCGGGAAAAATTTCGTCCTGCATCGGGAGAAACACGCCCGCGGAATCGACCAGATAAATAATCGGCAGCGCGGATTCGAACGCGATCCGTTGGGCGCGGATCAACTTCTTGGCGGTGGCGGGAAAAAACGCGCCGGCTTTCACCGTTGCGTCGTTCGCAATGATCATGCAGGGGACGCCGCAGACATTCCCGATTCCAGCGACCGCGCCGGCAGCGGGAATTTTTCCCCACTGCTCGTACATTTTGTAGGCCGCCCAAAGTCCGACTTCGAAGAAGGGAGCATCCTTGTCGAGCAGCTGGCCGATTCGTTCACGCGCGAGTAGTCGCCCCATTTTGTGCTGGCGCTCCTGACCAGCTTTGCCACCGCCTTCCCGTAGCATCGATTCTTCACGCGCGATCGCGGCACAGCGTTCCCGCAAACTTTCCGGCGGCGGCGGGATTGGTGTTCGGCTAGACATGGGCGCGAAAGGCTTACGCTGCCCGGCGGATGGAATCAAGCGGCAGCCCGCTCTTACACCGCGTCGTCGTCCGAGCGATAACCGGAATCGTCGCGGATCGAGCGGAGTCGATTGCGGCTGCCGCGTTCCGATTCCGGACGGTTGATTCGTTCCATCGCCACTCTCACGAGCAACGGAACCGCGGCGAGCGCGCCGACGGAAACCAACGCGATCGCCGTCGCCTGGCGAAACGGGCGGCGCACTTTATCGGCGACGAGCATTCCAATCCCCAAGCCGAACGCGGTGCGTGCGAGCGAGAGCAAACCATCGAGCGGGACTTGCTCGCCGGTTTTTGGAATGGATATCGAAAGAGACATCGGATACCCTTATACGTCTCGTTTTGGAAAAGGAAACGGGAAAATCTCGCTGCCCGCGCGGTTCGCGTGCCGGCCGCTTTTTTGCACCTAACGAATAATGCCCAACCCTCTTTATGCGCTCATCCTTGCTGGCGGAAGCGGCGAACGCTTCTGGCCGTTGAGCCGACGTGCGCGTCCGAAACAACTGCTGCGGCTGGTCGCGCAACAGACGCTGCTCGAGCAGGCGGTCGCGCGTCTGGAAGGTTTGGTCGCGCCGGAACGATTACTGATTTTGACGAACGTGGACCAGGAGGCGGCCGTGCGAGAGCTACTGCCGCAGGTGCCGACGGAAAATATCGTGGCGGAACCTGCGAAGAGAGACACGGCGGCGGCCGTCGCGCTCGGCGCTGGATGGGTCGCAGCGCGGGATCATTCCGGGACGATGATGGTTTTGCCGGCGGATCACGTGATCAATGACACTGCGGCGTTCCAGAAAACATTAACCGCGGCGGCGGCGGCGGCGGAAGAAACCGGCGCGCTGGTGACGATCGGGATCAAGCCGACATGGGCTTGTCCCGGGTACGGTTACATCGAGCACGGCGACGCGGTGCAGCTCCGAAGTGTCGGCGAGGAAAACGCAGTCCACCGCGTGGTGCGTTT
>DATILK010000145.1:0-3997 GCA_035476555.1 Chthoniobacterales bacterium
CGCACGCCGGGTGATGGCGGAAACGGCGGAGCTATCCGGGAAACGCGAAGCGCTTTCCTGGCGCGAACAAGTGGTCGCGCTCGATCCTTCCGACGCCGCGAACCGGATCGCGCTGGCTAGCGCCGCGATTCGTTTCGGTCAATTGGATCTCGCTCGCAAAACCCTCGATGCTGTCGACCCGTCGGGCCGCGCGAATTTGAAATATCATCAGCTCAACGGCACGCTCGCGATTGCCGAGAAGCAATCGGCTCTGGCCGAAAGCGAATTTGCCGCTGCGCTCGAACTTGAGCCGAATAACCAGCAGCTGGCACTGAATTTGGCCACGATCCGCCTCACCTCTTCCGATCCGGCGACGCGCGAAAAAACCCGGACCGACCTCGCGCGTTTCGTCGAACGAGGCAGCCTGCGTCTCGACGCCCTGCGCGCGCTTACCGCAGACGCGTTGGCGAACAAGTCGTTAGGCGCCGCTGAAAAATGGGCGGCGCAATTGCGCACGGAAAAAGGCGCGACCTTCTCGGATCTTCTTCTCTACGTCGAAGCGAGCCGCAAGAACTCGGACGGCGAGATCGTCTTGCGCGATGTCGAAAGGAACGCGACCCGATCGCCCGCTACCGCCGCGGCGCTCATCACCTGGATGAATCGCCACGAAATGGCTGAGGCGGCCCGCGATTGGGCACTCAGCTTGCCCGCGGAAATCTTGAACGCGCAGCCGGTCCCTCTGGCGGTGGCCGAAGCTTACAGCTTTCTTCAGGATTGGAATGCTCTGCACGCCTGGGTAAACGAAAAGAATTGGGGCGAGGAAGAATTTCTTCGGTTCGCCGTCCTGAGCCACGCCCTACATCGTCTCACCCCCGGCGATCGCGCTTCGATGGAATCGCAAACAGCGTGGGCAGCGGCGTTGAAGGCGACGAAGAACCGGCCGGACCGGCTCGCGGCGATCGCTCAATTGGCGGAGGGATGGGACTACGCGGAGGAAGCGGCCGACGCGTGGTGGTTGATCGCGAATGGAAACGAGAACGCGAAGGATGCGCTCGCCGCATTGCAACGCCTCTACAAAGCAAAACAGAATAGCCACGGGTTGCTTCGCGTCGCCAAACGCGCGCTCGAATTGAACCCGGCTGATCTCGTGGCCGCAAATAATTGCGCCAATCTCGGTCTTCTCCTCAACGGCGATAGCGCTTCGCGCAGGCTCGCGACGAAGTTGCATTCAGAAAATCCAGCGAACGCGGCCTTTCGCTCTACCTACGCCTTCGCATTGTTTACCGAAGGCAAGACGAGCGAGGCGCTCCGCGAAATGGAAACGTTGAAGGAAGCGCAGCTCCGGCATCCCACGATCGCCGCTTATTATTTTGTGATGCTGGTCGAGAACGGGAAAATGGAACGCGCCCATTCCTTTCTCTCCGCCGCGAACAAAGCGCAGCTTCTCCCGGAAGAACAACAGCTCCTCACCACGGCAACACGCAAACTTCTGCAGCACGATTCGCAGAACGTGATGAAGACTGCCGCGGTGGACAATTAGCCGCCGGTGCTAAATCCGGGGTAAAGTGTCATCCCGCCATCCACAAAAAGCGTCGTGCCCGTGACGTAATCCGACGCGTCGGACGCCAGCCAGACCGCGGCCCGCGCAACATCTTCCGGCATGCCCACGCGTCCGTCCGGAATCAACTTCAACAACTCCGCTTCCGCTCCGGGCGTTTCCCATGCGGCGCGATTGATCGCTGTTTTGATCGCGCCGGGCGCAATGCTGTTTACCCGGATTTTTTTCGGCGCCACTTCCTGCGCCATGCTTTTCATCAACTGCATCACTCCGCCCTTCGACGCGGCGTAATTCACGTGCCCGGCCCATGGGATCACTTCGTGCACCGAGCTCATGCAAATGATCTTTCCCGCCGCCGCGGAAACGTCCGGCACCACGCCGCGCCGCAAAAATTCGCGCACCGCCTCGCGCGCGCAAAGGAACTGGCCCGTCAAATTAACCGAGATCACGCTGTTCCATTGCTCGAGCGTCATCTCATGAAATAACGCGTCGCTCTGCAGGCCCGCATTGTTCACCAAAATATCGATCGTCCCAAATTGCTGCAGCATTTCGGCGAACATGGCGCGGACCTCCTCTTCGCGGCTGATATCCGCCCGGATCGCGATCGCGCGGCCGCCGTTTCTCTGGATTCTCTCGACCACGCGCATCGCTTCGTCGGCGTCCGATCGGTAATTGACGACCACATCCGCTCCGGCGCTGCCGAGCGCCAGCGCGCACGCTTCACCAATCCCGGAGCTCGCGCCCGTGACGAGCGCCTTCTGATTTTTCAGTGGCTTTAGTGACTCTGGTGAAGCGCTCATAATCTGTAAACTGGAAGCCGCAACATCAGGTTCGCGCGCCCCGGCGCAAACGGTTTGATCCGTTACGATCGTGCGGAAGCAGAGGCATGGAATTAGCTATTTGGGAATGCAGGTTCCACCACGACCTGACCATGCGATTTGCGACCGAAATTCAGGCCGATGAAAGAGCTCAAACATACAGGGCCGCACAACCAACGGCCCATCAATCCCATGAAATTCCTACTGACTCTGCGCGCCGCCCGAATGAAGTCTCGCAACATCTTGCACTCGCTGCCCAAGCTACGCATGATGCTGTTCGGGTTTGGTCTGTAGCCACCGGCGCCCTCTCCTGGCCCCAGGGCCTCGAAGCGCTCCTCGGTTTTTCCCCGTCCTCGTCCACCGACAACATCGGGTTCTGGCAGAAGCAACTCCATCCCCAGGATCGCGCTCGCGCCGGCACCGCGATTCACGAAGCGCTCGCCGGCGATCTGGATCAATGGACAGGAGAATACCGTTTGCGGCATAGCGACGGGTCGTATCTCGACATCCTGGAGCGCGCCTGCATTGTTCGCGATCCGCTGGGGCGGCCGGCGCAATTCGTCGGTTCGCTGATGAACATCACCGCGCGCAAACAACTTCAGGACCAGCTCGTGCGTTCGCAAAAATTTGAGGCGTTTGGCCAACTCGCCGGCGGCGTGGCGCACGACTTCAACAATTTTCTCACCACGATTCTCGGCTACAGCGATTTGTTGCTCGACGACCTCGACATCAAGGGCGAGATCGCGGAACACATCCGCGAAATTCGCGGCGCCGCGGGACGGGCTTCGGCATTGACCGGACAACTGCTCGCGTTCAGTCGCAAACATCCGCTGGCCCCGGCGATCGTGGATGTGAATTTGCTCCTGACGAATCTCGAGCGCTCACTTTTTCGCCTCCTCGGCGAAAACATTTCGGTGCAATGCGATTTCGAAGGCGGGAAAGAAGGACTGCACACGAAGGTCGACCCCGGTCAGCTCACCCAGATCATCCTGAACCTCGTCGTGAACGCGCGCGACGCGATGCCCGGCGTTGGTTGTCTCGCGCTGGAAACAGCGGCGGTCACAATCGAGCCCTCGGATGATCACGACTGCACCGAAGAACTGCCAGCCGGCGATTACGTTCGGATCAGCGTGACCGATAACGGAATCGGCATGACCGACGAAGTGAAGCAGCATTTGTTTGAGCCGTTCTTTACCACCAAAGACGAAGGCGGTAGCGGTCTCGGTTTGGCTACCAGCTACGGCATCGTGCGGCAGAGCGGCGGTCACATTTGTGTCGAAAGCGAGCTGGGCAAAGGCACCACGGTCAGAATTTTTCTTCCGAGAGTCCCGGCCCCGCCGCCACCGTCCTACAAGAAACCGGGCGCAAACAAATTGCCGACCGGGACCGAGACGATCCTCGTGCTCGAAGACGACATCAGTGTGCGGCATTTGTCCGTGCGCGTGCTGCGCAGTCTCGGTTACGAAGTGCTGGAAGCCGCGAATGGCGACGACGCCCAGCAATTGATCGGCCGGCGCAACGGCAAGAAGATCGATCTGCTACTTACGGACGTGGTGATGCCGCAAATGAGCGGACGACATTTTGCCGATTGGATGGGCAAAACGAGCCCGGGCACAAAGGTTATCTTCATTTCCGGTTACAT
>DATILK010000146.1:0-6478 GCA_035476555.1 Chthoniobacterales bacterium
CTTTGGGGCCTGCTCAACCTCGCGAGCAATTACCTCTTCGTGAAGATCGGGCTCCAGGCGCTCCTCAAGTTGCGGACCGACCTGTACGCCTACCTGCAATCGCTCTCGCTCAAATACCACGATTCTCGGCGCTCGAGCGACTCGAGTTTCCGCGTCGCCTACGATTCGCAGTCGATCCAAACAATCTACAACAAAGGATTCACCAACATCTTCGGTTCCGTGATCATGCTGCTCGGGACGTTTTGCGTAATGCTGCGCATCGACTGGCAATTGACCTTGCTCTCGTTAGGCATCGTCCCGGCAATTGTCGCGGCGATTTATTTCTTCGCGCGCCGAATTCGCCGCGACTCGACAACGATCCAGGAGCAAGAGAGCGCGTTGCTCGCCCAGGCGCAGGAGGGACTCAGCTCGGTCCGGATGGTCCACGCTTTCGGCCGCGAAGAATGGGAGGTGCGCCAGTTCCATTTGCAGGCGCAACAGAGCCTGCACGCAAACCTGCGTCTTACGCTCACGAACGTGAACAGCGCGCTCGTTATCAGCACCCTCATGGTTCTGGGAACAGCGGCGATGTATTACCTCGGCACGTTGCATGTTCTGGCCGGCACGCTCTCGCTCGGATCGCTTCTCGTTTTCAGTGCCTACTTGTTGATGCTCTATCAGCCGCTCGAATCGCTCACCTACACGGCGTGGGCGATGGAAGGCGCCACCGCCGGGGCACGGCGTTGCTTTGAAGTGCTCGATCGCGCCGATGATGTCGTCGACGCGCCGAATGCGAAGGAAATTTCCGAAACGAATGGCGCTCTCGGTTTCGACAACGTCAGCTTCAGCTACAGCTCTGCACAACCGGTGCTGAGCGATGTCAATCTGTCGATCGCCCCCAATCAGATCGTCGCGCTTGTCGGTGGAACTGGCGCGGGGAAAAGCACGCTCTTGAGTTTGGTGCCGCGCTTCTACGATCCAAGCGCGGGCCGCGTTCAACTCGACGAAATTGATTTGCGAAAGCTCACAAAAAAATCGTTGCGCGCGAAGATCGCGATCGTCCTTCAAGACACCGTTCTTTTTTCGACAACCATTCGCGAGAATATCGCCTATGGCAGGCCGGACGCGACGGAGGAGGAGATTCGCGAAGCAGCGCAACGAGCCCAGGCCGACGAATTCGTCACCCGGCTGCCGAACGGTTACGACAGTCCGGTCGGCGAACGCGGCGGACATTTGAGTGTCGGCCAGAGACAACGAATCGGAATCGCGCGCGCGTTCCTGAAAGACGCTCCAATTTTGCTGCTTGATGAGCCCACCTCCGCACTCGACCCAACGACGGAAGCCGCCATTATGGAAACCATCAAGGACCTGATGCGCGGCCGCACCACTCTGATCGTCACGCATCGCCTCGCGACGATCCACAACGTGGACCAGATCGTGGTTCTCGAGCACGGTCGCATCGTCGAGCAGGGAACCGGAGCTGAGCTGCTCGCCAAAAGCGGCGTTTACGCGAAGCTTTACGCGTCCGGGAATTATCCATCATGAGCAACGTCAAGAGCGATCGGTTCGTCGAAGGCGATTGGTGGAAGGAACCGGTCCCGCCCAACGTCGTCTTCGGCGAAGGGTTCTATTGCGAAAGCGCGCAGGTGTTCCGCTTCCTGAAAAGTAAAACGCCGCGCGCCCTCGTCTTTGGCGATCACGTCTCGGTGTATGGCGGCTGCTCCTTTTCGATCGGAGTAAACGGTAAATGCACCGTCGGCGATTTTACTCTCCTCAACGGCGCGCTCGTCATGGCCGAAGAACGAATCGAGATCGGATCGCACTGTCTTGTTTCGTGGAATGTTGGCATCGCCGATTCCGATTTCCATCCGCTCAGCCCCGCCCAACGGATCGTCGATGCCCACGCCCTCGCGCCGTTCTTCAAGGATCGCCCGCCGCGCCCTGAAATCCGCACCGCGCCCGTTGTCATTTCCGACAACGTCTGGATCGGGATGAACGCAGTGATCCTCAAAGGCGTAACGATCGGCGAAAACTCTGTCGTAGCCGCCGGCGCAGTCGTGACCAAGAGCGTTCCCGCGAACGTCGTCGTGGCGGGAAATCCGGCTGTCATCACGAAGCAACTCGACGCCTGACGTCGCGATGAAAAGGAAACGCCTCATCGTCATGGGCTTCATGGGCGGTTGCCCGATCGCAGGCGTCATCTGGCAGCACCTGCATTACATCATCGGCCTGCAACGCCTCGGGCACGAAGTTTTCTACATCGAAGACTCAGCGCGGCTTCCGTACAACCCGGAAACGTTCGAGGTTAATAACGAATTCGATTACGCCGCGCACATCCTCCGGCATCTCGCTACGGAATTCGGGTTTCGGCGCCGCTGGAGTTTTTGCGCGCGCTACCTTCCCGGCAACCCGACCGCCGGTCTTCCCCTCACCCGGATCCGCCAGCTTTATCGCGAAGCCGACGCGATCCTCAACGTCTGTGGCACGCAGGAATTCAATCCGGATCTGCTTGCGAGCGATCGCATTCTCTACATCGAGAGCGATCCCGGGGTCGAACAGATCAAGGTCGACCAGGGCAACAAATCGACGATCAAATATCTCAAACGCCATCACGCGCTGTTCACCTTCGGCGAAAACGTCGGAACAGAAGGTTTCCCCGTTCCCACTCACAACTTGAAGTGGCTGCCGACCCGCCAGCCCATCGTCACCGATTTTTGGAAAACCGTTCGCCGTCCCGCGCCGGCCGCTGTGTTCACCTCCGTCGCGAATTGGTCCACGAGCGGATTGAAAGACATCGAATGGCGCGGCGAAAAATATTTGTGGAGCAAATCGCGCGAGTTTATTCGCTTTGTTGCCGCGCCGAAACGGGCCGGCGAAACCTTCGAGCTCGCGACCGACATCAAGGACAACAAGACGCGCGACAAATTCATCGCGAACGGCTGGCGCTTCCGCGGCCCGCACGATCTGAGTGCCGATTACCGCCTCTATCGCGATTACATCCGCCGCTCGAAAGGCGAATTTACGGTCGCGAAGGACCAGTACGTTCGGCTCAACACCGGATGGTTCAGCGACCGCAGCGGCTGTTACCTCGCCGCCGGCCGGCCGGTGATCATCCAGGATACCGGCTTCTCCCAACATTTCGGCGGCGGTCGTCACGGCCTCATCGCCTTTAAATCGTTAGGCGAAATCGCCGAAGCCGTAAAAGAGATCAACGCCGACTTCACCCGCCATTCCCTCGCCGCCCGCGAAATCGCCCGCCAATTCTTCGAAGCCGAACGAGTCCTGCGCTCGCTCCTGGAGCGTGCCGGAATTTAGAACTGCCTACAGTTCTTTGTCCTTGGCCAGCAACGCGTCCACGTCGGTGACGTACGCGGGAATGAAGCCGATATGTTTGGCAGTGCGCCACCAAGCTGCGCCGCGTTCGGTTTTCAGGAGAAGGCTCATGAGAGGTCCGGCCGTCAGCTCGAAAGTTCCTCGCGGGAAAATGCCGCGCTGCGTTCGCTCCCAAATGTGGAAGGACGCCCAGGCATTTTCCTGAAGCATCTGCTCCAGTCTCAGCTGATCGGCGGCATCGAGCGCACGCTCGCCCTGCAATCCAGCGGTCATCAACTCGGCAATGTCGCGGTGCTTCGCGATCGCCATCCGGATCACCGTCCATTGCGCCATCGTGGAGTTGTGTTCGTTCCGTTGGAGCGCTCCGGTATTCTGCCTGATCTGGAGACCGACGAAGATCAAAGACACAATCACGCCGAGTGAGGCAACTATCTGCGCGAGATAAGATAATTTTTCGAACGACATAGGTTGCGACACTAGCGTGGCCGCCGTCGGCGTGTCTATGTCCTCGACAGTCATGGGTTTCAATTCGCAGACTCGGTCACCGATGAAACTACCAACGTCGTTCGCCGCGGGGATTGTTCTTCTTTTCATGACCGTGCCGTTTGAATCGAAAGCTAATGAGCCTGAGTTCAAACCGCCCGGGACCGAGGAAAACGCGGCGGTGGATCAAGCCAACAAACGTCTCGATACACTCTACAAACAGCTCATGGGCAAACTGGATGCGGACGGTCAGAAGGCGCTAAAGGAAGCGGAACGCTCATGGATCAAATGGCGCGACGATGAAGCGATGTTGATGGCGCGCGTTGGTGGTGCGATCGGCGGGAGCGCAATGCGGGTGGATTTTGCGAATGCGCAGAAAAAGCTGATCGACCAGCGCGTTGAACTGCTGAGCGAATACGCGAAGCAGGTGGCGAGCAAGTAATGCACGTAGCTAGATCTTTGATTGTCACAGCCTGCTTCGGCCTCGCCGTCGTTGGGCTGACTCCGGCAATGACTAGGGCGGAGACGGTCCCGGACAAGTTGCACACGCCGACGGACGGCAGCGCTGAGCGCGCGACTATTCTTGCCGGTCTCCGGCGACACTGGCAAAACACTCGGACTCCTGACGGTGGAACTTATCGCGGAAAAATTACGTTTCGGGTGAACTACCTGAAGGTCCACAACGGTTGGGCGTGGGTGTATGCCGAGCCGCATTCTTCCCTCGCGAAAGAACGTTTCCCGGAAAACAGCGGCTTCCTGTTGCATCAAAAGAACGGACGCTGGGAAGTAGTGAAGCTTCCGCCGATGGATGACAACGGAGATGGAGCCTTTAATCCGAGTCCCGCTGACCTTGCGAGAATCAGGAAGACGTATCCGACGGTAGCCGCGGACATCATCCCGATCGAAAAGCGCCGATAGGCGGAGATGCCGTTTCATCCTGCCTCACTGCCGTCGTTATTCGCCTTCATCGCCATCTGTGGAGTCGTAGTGGCCGCGTTCTTTGCTGGCATCTGGACCAGCGCGCGTTGTCTATCGGTGAACCCGAGCCGGCGAACGTTGATTGCCATTATAGGAACTGTGCTTTGGCTCGGCGTGATCCTCGTGATTGTGCAAAACGGTTGGCTCAGGGGCGACCCACGGCGCGTTCTGTTCTTTGGAGTCGCGATGAATGTGGTGAGCGTGGCAATCGGCCTTTCACCGGTCGGTCGGTGGCTAAGTATTTTGCCGTTGCCGGCACTCATCGCGTTCCAGGGCTTTCGGTTCCCGTTGGAATTGGTGCTGCATTCGTGGGTCAATCAAGGCGTCATCCCGGCGACCATGACCTGGACGGGCCGCAACTGGGACATCATCTCAGGCATCGTGGCAGTGATCGCGGCGCCGTTGTCCAGGCGATCGAAGTTCTGGGGCTGGATCGCCAATGCAGTGGGGCTGGTTCTCTTAGCGAACGTCGCGCGCGTTGCGGTGTTGTCGTCACCGGTGTCGTTCGGCTGGCCGGTCCTGCCGAAACTTGAACTAATTTATCACGTCCCCTACGCGCTCATCATTCCTGTTTGCATCGGCGGGGCGTTGATCGGCCACATCGCGCTCACCCGCGCTTTGTCGCGATGCGAAGCCTTGCCGAGTGTCTAGCTGCTCATACGTTAACGGAAACGATGGCGCACGATCACGATCACGCGGGACATGTGCACGAACCGCCGGGTAACAACGCGGCGTTCGCCATCGGGGTCGCGCTGAATCTCGGATTCGTAGTCGCGGAAGTTTTCTATGGATTGGCGGCGCATTCGCTCGCGTTGATTTCGGACGCCGGACACAACCTGAGTGATGTCTTTTGTCTGCTCCTGGCCTGGGGCGCGACGCGGTTGACGCAAGCGGCGCCGACGAAAAGGCGAACGTATGGATGGCGGCGGTCGTCGATCTTCGCGTCGCTGATTAATGCGATCATTCTCCTAGTGGTGGTCGGCGGAATCACTGTCGAAGCGATCCGGCGTTTTGCGGAGCCGCAAGAGATCGCTGGCGGAACGGTGATGGCCGTCGCCGCTATCGGGATCGTGATCAATGGAATTTCGGCGCTGCTTTTCATGGCGGGAAGAGAGCGCGATTTGAATATGAAAGGCGCGTTTCTGCATATGGCGGGGGATGCGGCGGTTTCGGCGGGCGTGGTCGTGGCGGCGTTCGCGATCAAGCAGACGGGCTGGCACTGGCTCGATCCGGCGGTGAGTCTGGCGATCGGTGCGGTGATTGTTTGGGGAACGTGGGGACTGCTGCGTGAATCGGTCAACCTCTCGATGGACGCGGTGCCGGCGGGAATCGATCCACACGCGGTCGAAAACTATTTGGCGAATCTCGACGGCGTGACGGCGGTGCACGATTTGCATATCTGGGCGATGAGCACCACCGAGGTCGCGCTCACGGTTCATCTGGTGATGGAACGAGCGCCGCGGAACGATCTCTTCCTCCACGATATGAACGATGCGTTACGCGATCGGTTTGGAATCGGGCACGCGACAACGCAGATCGAGTGCGGAGACGGCGAGCACGATTGCCGGCAGGCGCCGGTGCACGTGGTGTAAACTCGTGCTCGTGATCGCAATCGAATCTCGATTCGCTCTGTTTCGATCACGAGCAGGAGCACGATTACGAAAAGGCAAAGCCGGTTGCTTTCGCGATCATCTGTCCCATCTTT
>DATILK010000147.1:0-1970 GCA_035476555.1 Chthoniobacterales bacterium
AAGAACCGGGTGAAATCCTTGTCGCCCGCCATGTAGCCCTTGCTGAAAACGAAAATCCACAGGCCGACGAACGTGATCATCATCAGCATGGCGGCCGCGAGCGGATCGAGCACGACTCCGAGACGAAGGACCTGGTCGCCAAACGAGAACCAGGTGAAGTTTTGAACAGCGCGCGCACCAGGGGTTGGCAGCGTCGAGATGAAGGCAGCGATGGCGAGGAGCAGCGCGGCGATCTGGCCAAGAATTGCGAGAGTGAACGCGGCCGTTTGCCGCGATTTGCCAAGAGCGAGGATCAGCAGCGACGCAGCCAGCGGCAACAGGGGAATCAACCAGAAATGCGCGCTCCAGGATGTTGCCATTTATCCTTTAAGCTGGTTGAACCGGCGCACGTTGGTTGTCCGATAATGACGATAAACGGCGATGACCAACGCGAGACCGACGGCCGCTTCCGCCGCGGCGATGGCGATCGAGAAAATCGCGATCATGACGCCGGTGGGATTTTGCGAAGCCGGTCCGAAACGCCAGAACGCGACGAAATTCAGATTCGCGGCTGCGAGCATCAACTCGATCCCAATCAAAATGAAGATCGCGTGTTTGCGGCTGAGCGCGGCGAGCAGTCCGATGGAAAACAGCGCGGCGGAAATAATGAGGCAAAGCTGAAGCGTCGGCGTCATCGCTTTTCCTCCATGACGAGAACGAGCGCGCCGATTAACGCTGCGGTGAGCAACAGGCCGACGCATTGGAGCGGCCAGACGTAGCTGGTCATGAGCGCTTCGCCGATGCGCTTGACGGTCAGCGCTTCGAGCGCGGGCGCGACGACCGAGACCGACGACGTTTTCAAGATTGTCCAAACCAACCCGGCGAAAACGGCAAGCGCGACGACTGGGCCGCCCCAATTGAATCCGCTCGACTCTTCGTCTTCGCGTCGCGTGAGCAAGATCGTGAACACGATCAGGACGGCGACCGCGCCGACATACACGAAAATCTGGACAAGACCAACGAACTCAGCGCCGAGAAAGAAATAAAACGCCGCCAGCCCGATGAACGCGACCACAAGACAAAGCGCGGCGTGAATGAGTTTGCGCAGACACGCGGCGGCCAGCGCGCCGCTCAACGTAAAAATCGCGATGATAATAAAAGCCGCGGCGCTCATTCAGCGAAACGATAGGTGCGGACCGAGAGATTTTTGTTCGTCCGCAGGAAACGCGAGAGGGCGAAATAAACGACGACGAGGATTCCGGCCGACCAGAGCCAGCCGGCGACCCCGTGCGCTTGATAATGCCACGCGGCCGCGGCGATGAGACAGGTGAACGCCATCGGCATCATGAATTGCCAGGCGAATTTCATCACGTGATCGATCCGCATCCGCGGCAGCGTGCCGCGCAGCCAGATGAAAGTGAAAAGCAACACGGAAAGCTTGGCGAAGAACCAGACGTAAGAGGGACTGATCTCCAGGAATGGCAGCGGCGCGTGCCAGCCGCCGAGGAACAGCGTCACCGCCAACCCGCTGACCGCAAACATTCCAAAGTATTCCGCGAGAAAAAAGATGGCGTATTTGAACCCAGAGTATTCCGTCATGTGCCCGGCCACGATTTCCGATTCGCCCTCCGGCATGTCGAATGGCGTCCGGTTCGATTCGACCAGGCCCGAGACGAAAAATAAAAGAAACGCGGCGGCACCCCATGGCGTGTAGACAAACCAGCGCGGAATGAATCCGAGCGAATATCCGGCCTGCGCGGCGACGATGCCGTCGGCGGAAAGCGAGGAGACGATCATCACGACAGGAAGGACCGTGATGATCAACGGCAGTTCGTAGCTGACCATCTGCGCGATCGCGCGCATCGCGCCGAGCATCGAGAACTTGTTGTTGCTGCCCCAGCCCGCCATGAACACGGCCAGTTCAGAGCCGGCGCCGAGCGCGAAGAAAAAAAGCAAGCCGGAGTTCAAATCAATCGCCGCCATGTGGCGGC
>DATILK010000148.1:0-2247 GCA_035476555.1 Chthoniobacterales bacterium
CCTCGATTCGACCGGCGCGTATTCGGTGGCGAGTCATACAGCTGAGACATCGCATGTGACCTATTCGCTCACCAGTTACACACTCCGCACAGATGAAAAGGGCAATCCTGTCTGGATCGTAACGTTGGCGGACCGTTCCTCCCGGCCCGTGGGGACGCTTCACGTTCGGGCCAGCGATGGCCGGGTGACGAGGGTCGAGGGCATGTTCCAGGGCCGCAACATGGAGCAGGTCGAAGTGAACCAGGACGAGGCCGATAACCCCCCGGTGGAAGAGGAAACCGAAGACGCGGATGAGAACATCGTGACAAGAGACATCAAACGCCTGTTCCGCCGCACGACCAATGACGCGCGGCGCATCTTCCTGAAAGTCCGGCGTTCCTTTGTCGATTTCTTCAACCGTTGAGGCCGGGCTTATGAACGATGTCTGGCCCACACTTCCCTTCGCTGAGTGGAAAGCGACCTGCAAAACGCTCCACATGTGGACCCAAATCGTGGGCAAGGTGCGGCTCGCGCTCACGCCGTGGATCAATCATTCCTGGCACGTCACGCTCTATGTGACGGCGCGCGGCCTAACGACTTCGCCAATGTTTGTCGGTGCGCGCGTCCTGCAGATCGATTTCGATTTCATCGATCATGTCGTGCGTTTTCAAACAGGCGAGGGGACAGAGAAATCCATCGGGCTTGCGCCGAAGTCCGTCGCCTGGTTCTATCGCGAAGTGATGTCGACGCTCGCCGATTTGAACGTGCCAGTCGAAATCAACACCACGCCGAACGAAGTCGATCCCGCGATTCCATTCGAGAAAAACGAAACGGACGCGGTTTACGATCCGGAATGCGCCAATCGCTTTTGGCGCGTGCTTCTTCAGAGCGATCGCGTCTTTAAAGAATTCCGCTCCGAGTTCTGCGGCAAATGCAGTCCCGTCCATTTTTTCTGGGGCAGCTTCGATCTTGCAGTGACGCGGTTCTCCGGCCGGCGCGCGCCCGAACATCCCGGCGGCGTTCCGCATTTGCCGGATGCCGTCACGCGCGAAGCCTATTCGCACGAAGTCAGCAGCCTCGGTTTCTGGCCGGGCAATGAGACGATGCCCGATCCGATTTTTTATTCCTACGCTTATCCGGCGCCCCGCGGTTTCTCGGAAGCGAAAGTGAAGCCGGCTTTGGCGAGCTACAACGCGCAGTTGAAGGAATTCGTTCTCCCCTACGAACAGATGCGGCTGAGCGAAGCGCCGGACGCCGCCTTGCTCGATTTCGCGCACAGCACGTACGATGCGGCGAGCACTCTCGGGAACTGGGACCGAGCGGCTTTCACCGAAGTGAAACCTCGCTTGCAATCGCCTCCGCGCCGCTCGTAAAGTTCGCGCGATGATTTGCAACGACGAAGCGGTCGCGTGGCGCACGGTCTCGCAAGGGTGGCGCCAGCTCTGGGGCGATTTCGATCGGCTCGGCGTGGCTCTGCAATGGCACGATTTTCGGACGGAACGGGCGCTCGATTGGGGCCGCAGTTTTCGTCCGCGCAGTCTTGAGTTTTGCCTCAACGTCGGCGGCCGCGGAGCTGTCGGCGATCGCGCTGACTATATTCCAAGCACGGCTGGTTATTACGCCGTCGCGGACGAACCGCTGCGCGCATCACGCCAGGCGCGCGACCATCATCAATTCGTGACGGTCGAATTTTCCAACCGCCATTTGCAGCAACAGCTCGCGGATTGCGAAGCCGATCTCGATCCGCAAATGCGCGCCGCGATTTTTCCGAAAAAAGAAACCGCGATCGTTTCGTCGGCGCGGCCGATGACCGCTGAGCAGCACCAGGTGGTGGCGAGCCTGCTCGCGCCGCCGGTTTCGAAGCCGGCCCAAAGCCTTTGGTACCAGAGCAAGGCGCTGGAGCTGATGTCGCATTTTCTTTTCGCGCCGAAAGATCCGGAGTTTTTTTGCATGCGCCAAAAACGGGTTGCGCGCGAGCGTGTGGAACGGGCCAAAGAACTGCTGACGCGCCATCTCGCTGACCCGCCCAGCCTCGAGACGCTGGGACAAGAGGTGGGTTGCAGTCCATTTTATCTCAGCCGAATTTTTTCGCGCGAAGTCGGGCTGACCATTCCTCAATATCTTCGGAATCTCCGGATGGAACGGGCGGCTGAGCTTTTGCGCACCGGCCGCTATAACGTAACGGAGGCGGCTACGGAAGTCGGTTACTCCAGCCTTAGCCATTTCAGTAAAGCATTTTGCGAGACGATCGGCTGCTGCCCGGTTCTC
>DATILK010000149.1:0-4396 GCA_035476555.1 Chthoniobacterales bacterium
GCGCTGGCGTTCTACTGCGGCGTGCTCGGCTTCGAGCTGACCCAGCGCCGCAACGGCGCCGCCTTCATCTCCGCCGGCGGCTATCACCATCACATCGGGCTCAACACGTGGGAAAGCGAAGCGGGTCCGCCGGCGCCGCCGCATTGCACCGGCCTTTATCATCTCGCGATTCTTTATCCGACGCGCGCGACGCCCGCCGATGCGTTGCGGCGATTGACCGCCGCCAATATCGCGCTCGACGGTGCGAGCGATCACGGCGTGAGCGAAGCGCTTTACCTGCGCGATCCAGACCAGAACGGCGTCGAGCTCTACTGGGACCGGCCGAAGGAGTCTTGGCCGCGTGGACCGAACGGCGAGCTCGCGATGTTCACGGTCCCGCTCGATCTCGACGATTTGTTGCGCGCCTAGGGCTCCACCATCGGCGGCACGATATCTTCGGTCGGCCCTTCATGGGTTCCATGCCGAAGCCGGCTGTGCCGGACGCTGTAGAAAAAATAAATCACCAGGCCGATCGCCAGCCAGACAACAAAGCGGATCCAAGTGAGGACCGGCAGGCTCAACATCAGCGCGATGCAGAAGATCACGCCGAGGATCGGAAACAACGGCACCATCGGCACCCGGAATGGCCGTGGTCGACCGGCATCGGTTCGCCGGAGAATGATCACGCCGAAACAAACCAGGATGAAAGCGAAGAGCGTTCCGATGTTGGTCAGGTCGGCCAGCGATCCGATATCTGAAACCATCGCGACCCCGCCGACGGCAATTCCTGTCCAGATGGTCGTGATGTGCGGCGTGCGAAAGCGCGGATGAATCCGCGCGAAATATTGCGGCAACAATCCATCCCGCGCCATCGCCATGAAAATGCGCGGTTGTCCCAGCTGGAACACGAGCAGGACTGACGACATTCCCGCGAGCGCGCCGGCACTGACGAGCGCCTGCGCCCAGCGCGTCCCGCCAAACGCCGTAGCCACCGCCGCCGAATCGCCAGCGTAAATCGTGTATTTTTTCATCCCGGTCAGCACAGTCGACATCAACACGTAAAGAACTGTGCAAATGATGAGGCTCGCGATAATCCCGATCGGCATGTCGCGCTGCGGCCGCTTTGTTTCTTCCGCAGTCGTTGAGACAGCGTCGAATCCGATGAACGCGAAGAAGACGATCGCCGCGCCACTCATCACGCCGGTGAATCCATTCGGCATGTAGGGATGCCAGTTCCCTGGATTCACCATGAATCCGCCAAACGCGATGACAAAGACAACCACCGCTACTTTCAGAACGACGATGGCGGTGTTCGTGCGCGCGCTCTCGCGGATGCCATACACGAGCAGGATCGTGACGGCTATGACGATGAGCAGCGCCGGCAGGTTAAACGCGATCGTGTGTCCAAAGAGAACAGGCAAGGTGGTCGAGGAAAAATTCTGGAGCGCGTCGCTGTTGGTCGTGATGAGATTCGTCGCGGTCGCATGATCGTTTACAAGCCAGATCGGAAATTTCCAGCCAGCAGTGCTGCCGCATAACTGGACGAAATAACCCGACCAACCGACCGCGACCGACATGTTGCCGACGGCATATTCGAGGATGAGATCCCAGCCGATGATCCACGCGATGATCTCGCCGAGGGTCGCGTACGAATAGGTGTAGGCGGAGCCGGAAACGGGAATCATCGAGGCGAGCTCCGCATAGCAGAGCGCCGCGAAGGCGCACGCGACGGCCGCAACGACGAACGAAACCGCGATCGCCGGGCCTGCGCCGGCGCGCCCCAGCACGACGTCCGCGCCGGAGAACCAAGCTTGGAGAAAATTCAGGACCGGAGTCTCGAGGCGCGATGAAAAAACCTGCCCCGCCGCCGCGGTGCCCGTCATGGCAAAAATTCCCGACCCGATGATGGCTCCGATGCCGATGCAGGTAAGATCGAACGCACCGAGGGTGCGTTTCATTTGCCGCTCCGGCGCGGCCGCTTCTCGCATCAGGTGATCGGGACTTTTGGTTCTAAATAATTGCGAAGCCATTTCGAAGGAATCGTGGCAGCGCGACGCAACGAGGGTCAATCCCCAAGTTTTTCACGCTTGATACTGGCGCGAAATTAGCTCGAAAAACGCCATGCCAGTTTTCAGCGGCGTGAATCTCGTCGGCGGATTGCTCTTCGGTTCCATCGGGTTCGTTGCCTTTATTTACGGCAAACGGATGCACGTCTGGAAACCGATGTTCATCGGCCTCGTCCTGATGGCGTATCCGTATTTCATCGAGAACGACATCGCGCTCTTCGCGATCGGCGTTGTCGGGACGGCCGCGCTGTTTCTGTTTCGAGAATAGCGGCTCGCTTGCTGAGGCGCGTCGCAACTGTTAAACCCAACCTATGGGTCGCCAATGGTTGCATGCGAAGCGCGAAGTCGCCGGGCTGAAGAAGGGCCAGGTCGTCGGCAAACTCGTGAAAGAAATCATGGTCGCCGCGAAACTCGGCGGTGCTGAACCGGCGGGAAATCCGCGGCTGGCGGCCGTTGTTGAAAAAGCGCGGAAAGCCAGTGTGTCGCGCGACGTGATCGAGCGCGCGATCAAGAAAGGCGCGGGCATCGGTGCCGACAAGCTCGTCATGGAGCACGTCGTTTTCGAAGGCTACGCCCCGAACAAAGTGCCGATCATCGTCGAGGTGCTAACGGACAACAACAACCGAACCGCTCCGGAGATTCGTGTCCTGTTCAAAAAAGGCGGCCAGCTCGGCGCGCCCGGCAGCAACAAATTTCTCTTCGATCATGTCGGGCTCGTCGACGCACAGCATGCCGACCCGAGCGCGGACATCGAAGCGGCCGCGATCGAAGCTGGCGCCCAAAATGTCGAACTGCTTTCTCACGCGGAGAATGACGATATTCCGGAAGGAACCGCGGGCGCGCGCTTCATCACCGAGCGCGGCGATTTGCACGCGGTCACGCAATGGCTCGCGGAAAATAGTTGGACCGTCGTGACGAGTGAGCTGGGTTACATCGCGAAGAGCTTTCCGGAATTAACCGACGAACAACGGCAGCACACCGGCGAGTTTCTTCAAACTCTCGAAGATCACGATGACGTGCATCGGGTCTGGGCCGCGATAAAATGAAAGCGTCGCGTCATGGCTGATGAGACCGAGCAGGCGATCGTGGGCGACGCCGTCGCGTCCGCGATGGAGGAAGGCCGGCCGAAGAAACGCCGCTTCGGCTGGCGGAAGAAACCGAAAAAAGAAGAGCCGCAGCTGACGCACTGCGAAAATTGCGGCGAAGAATTACGCGGCCACTACTGCTCGAAATGCGGGCAGGCTGCGGTCAATTATCACCGTTCTTTTCGCCACGTCATCATCGACGTTATCGATTCGTTCCTGAACTTGGACTCGAAGTTCATCCAGTCACTTGGCCTGCTCCTGTGGCGGCCCGGCCGTCTCACGAACAAGTTTCTCGAAGGCCACCGCGTCCGCGTCGTTCATCCGTTGCGGCTCTATCTCCTGGTGAGCATCGCCTTTTTTCTTTGTGCGCGGCTTATTCCCGTTTCGGAATCGAACACCATCAAACGTGAAGACATGACGCCGGAGCAGCGGGCCGTTTTCGACGCCAAGATGGAAAAGCTGCGCGAGAAACAGAAGAAGAAGCATCCGTTTTTCAATTTCTCGACCGACAAGAAAACGGAGAAGCCCGATGGGACGCCGAGCCCTTCGGAATCGGCAACTCAACCGCCTTCGGAGAGCGCGCCGCCGATGGAACAGGCGCCGTCGGAGCCGGCGCCGCCGGCGCCACCGCAGCCAGGCGGTTCACCCAAAGATTTGGACACGGCGATCAACGACATGGTCGAGAAAGAGATCGCGGCGAAAACCAAGAACCAGCCTCATGTTCAATTCGGCCCGGACAAACACGAGCCCACGACGCCGTTCGAGAAATGGATGGAGCAGCGGATCAAGGACAAGATCGGCGAAGGCGGCACGAAGGCGAAACTGTTTCTCGAAACGCTCCGCAGCAATCTCTCGACGATGATGCTCTTCTGCATCCCGATCTTCGCGTTCGTCCTGAAGATTCTTTATGTGCGTCAGAAACGTTTCTACATCGAGCACCTGGTTTACGCGTTGAACATTCACGCGTTCTTTTATCTCGCGACGATCATCGTCGTCCTGGCTTCGATCGGTCTCCACATGTGGATACCCGGAGCGCCGCAGGTGTTGCTCACGCTGCTCATGTCCACACTGGTTTTCGTGCAGATCTTTTTCTCGATTCGCGCCGTCTATCGCCAGGGCTGGTTCATGAGCCTGTTCAAGTTCACCCTCGGCAGCTTCGTGTATCTCTTCGTGCTCGGCTTCGGCGTGGCCGCGACGGCGATCGCGACACTGCTTCTGCCCTAGGTTGGGCTAGGTTGTAGCGACGGCGCTCTGTCGCCGTAAGAC
>DATILK010000150.1:0-2288 GCA_035476555.1 Chthoniobacterales bacterium
GTGCAGACAATGATGCGCGCGGTCGCGTCTGTGGCGGTGGAAATAGCGGGCTGGTTTGGGGTGGGGGCGTATCAACTCGGCAACGTGATCCAACTACGGAACGGATTCGTCGGCGTGGACGAAGCATGCAGCGGCGTGAAAACGCTCCAAGCCGGGATCATGGTTGC
Source organism: Chthoniobacterales bacterium (assembly GCA_035476555.1). Classification (GTDB taxonomy): domain Bacteria; phylum Verrucomicrobiota; class Verrucomicrobiia; order Chthoniobacterales; family UBA10450; genus AV80. The sequence continues at coordinate 168 of DATILK010000150.1, forward strand.
GCTGGTCCTAGGGGAGTTGCTTCATCTGCGATGGTCGCGACGGATCGCCCTGCTCGTCCTCGGCTGCGCATGGGTTTTCGTCTGCAACGTTTCTCGGGCAACCGCGCTGGTGTTCGTGGCAGCGAATAGCGGGCTGGATGCGCTCAGTCGCTGGCATGATGTGATCGGCATCGTCGCATTAGTCTGCGGGATGGCGGGAATGCTCGGATTGTCGTGGCTATGGAAAAGCGAACCTCAACCGGCGCCCGCGTTATCCGGCCCACCTCGGATTTTTTCCGCGCAATGGGGCGCGCTGCTCTGGCTCGTGTTTGTCTTTATTGGGACAGAGTTTTGGTACCGCAATCACGAGCGCAACCTGATTCAGCTTCCGCCGTGGAACGTCACTTGGCCGGCCGGAAACGAAAGTGTCGCGACGCTGCCAATTCCTGAGTCGACGCGCGTGATTCTTCATTATGACGATGCGAAAACCGCGGCCTGGGAAGAACCGCGCGGCGTGCACTGGTGGACCTTCTTTGGCCATTGGAAACCGCGGCGCGCCGCTCTTCAATTGGTCCGCAGTCATTCGCCGGAAATATGTCTTCCCGCAACGGGCCGGACATTCCGGGCGGCACGGCCCGACACGAAGGTGCAGACCGAAAGCGTCTCGCTCGATTTTCGTTCCTACGAATTCGAACAGAACGGCCGGGCGCTTTTTGTTTTCGTCTGCATCCAGGAAGACAAGCGTGTCGCGTCCGGTCCCGCGGATACCGGCGAATGGAATTTGGAGGGCCGATTCAAAGCCGCGCTCGATGGAAAACGAAATCTCGGTCAGCGATTGCTTGAGATCGCGGTCCTGGGCCTCGACGATTTCGAGCAAGCGAGGGAAGCGCTCTCGCGAACCGTCCGGGAAATCTTGCGGGCGGAGAAAACTACTCGCTGACCACCGGCACCACCGGTGGCTGCAAGACGAGCGGCGGACTCATCATGCCGACCGAATTATCCGCGTAAATGTCCGGCGTTTCGATCGTGCTCAACATCGAAAGCGGCATCTCGCCAAACGCGCTGACTTCGGCGACTTCGAAACTGTGCGGCGCCGAATTGTCCGCAGGCGTCCAGCGGAGGGCAACGTAGTGTGCACCATGCGGATCGAAATCCAGCGCGGCTTTGCCGTCGCCGTCGGTATCCGTCACCGAAGCGATCGGTTTCGCGCCACTCAGTTCGCCGGGATTGGTTCCCAGATCCTGCAGCAAAAAGACATCGAGCCGGCCCTTCGCCATTTTGTAAATCGCACTCACGCGATGCAGCCGCTCGCGTTCGGCCAACTCCACGATCACTGTCGGGTGCGGATCGGCCGGCGCGAATTCGAACGCCGTGATGACGTCGTCGTCGATCATGCGATTCGCGAATTCCGCCGGGCCCGAGCTGATATAAACAATGCGCGCGTGAGCATAGAGATTGGCGAAGTTGAAATTGAGCATGTCCTCGAGCCGGCGAGTGGCGGCAGAGTTCGTCACCCGGGTTGCGCCCCGCTGGCGCGCCGCGAATTTCTGAAGCGATTGTCCGCCGTAGAGACCGACGGCGGCAATACTTCCTGGTTTCGTGACATGGAACGTCAGTCGCACATAACGCGCTTCGGTCCCCGCGAGCGACAGATCGAAGAGACGTTTCCCGGCGAACGACGTACCGGCATTGACCTCGATCCATTTCCGGCTGTTTGCCGGCAATCGATAATTCGATACTGCGATTTTCATTTCGCCCTTGGCCGCGGCGTTTTCATTCACAAATGTAAAGCGATCGAGAATGGAAATTCTCGGGAACGAAACGACGAACGTCGTGTCGCCTTCCATTAGCGGATAATTCAGAGTGTCGTCGTCGAACAAAAGCGAGGTGGCGCTGGAATTTTTGATCGTCGCGGCCACCGCGTGTCCATCCGGTCCGATCAAATCGATCGTCGCGCCGCAGTTCATCCGCGCCAGGTTCTTCGCCGGATTGGTTGCATCGTAGGCGCCGGTTTTCTGGTCGAGCGCGGTTTCACCGGCGAAAGCGGTGCTCACAAGCAACGCGAGAGACAACACACTCGCGACGGGCCAACGTCCCAAAACTCGGGGAGACAAATTCCAAGTCATATCGTCCTCCCCAAAA